>CAZKPH010000167.1:0-5668 GCA_964554605.1 uncultured Ferruginibacter sp. | reverse complement strand
TTTTCTTCTTTATCAGGCACAACATTTTTATCCAGTTCATTAACCGTAAACTGGTTCCATTTATAACGTGTATCGATGTTATAGGGTACGGTTAAACTATCATACAACCATTTATCAATAGCTGTTTGTGTCCATGTATCACCTCCCAACCCGGGAATATCATCAACTACCAACGCGTCTTCCTTTTTGCAGGAAGCAAAAAATACTAATGTTGCGATAATGCATGACACGGTAGAGAAAAACCTAATTTTCATAATCAATCAATTAAATATTTTAACGAGGGTTGCTATCTAATCCAGCTTGTGCCACAGCAGTGGCCGGAATTTGAAACACTCTTTTTTTCGGACTTAAAGTTTTATTAACAATACCATCAACACTCTCATGGGTAACTTGCAGATTATAACGAAGTATATCAAACCAGCGCATACCCTCGTGTACAAATTCAGAACGTTTATAATCTAAAATAGTATTCACAATCCCTGTTTTAATATCCGAAACCCCATAATAAGCAAGAATGCCAGTCTGGTCAATATTATCGGCAGTTGTATAGCCATCTACCCGTGTGCTTAAATAAGTATTCAGCAAACCAATAGCCTTGTCGGGTTGGTCTGTATAAGCATAGGCTTCAGCAAGATTAAAAAGCACTTCTTCGGCGGTAAACAAAGGTACCATTTGCCAGCCGTTGCCAATACCGCTTCCGATAGATGTCTCAACAAAGTTTTCATCGATTTTGGGGATAAAAGGATGCTGGGACATCACTGTTGCGGTACGAAATGCCCACGGGGCACCGGAAACAGGTACTCCTTCATAACCTACAAGCTCATCCCGTAACGTATTGGTAAAGCCGTATTTCCCTAAGGCTAGTAAGCGCCACCACCATGTTTGTGTTTCTACCAGCAACAGATTCGCATTTTCAGTAGCCTTGCTATATGTTTGGCTAAGGCTCCCATTGCCATTCAGCGGCAAATCAACATATACCGTATTCCACGGCCGGAGATTGTTAACATAATTATCTTCAGGAAGAGCTGCCCGTGCATATTTAATCACTTTTTCAAAATCCCATTTATATAAATAAAAACGACAAGCAAATGCATTGGCGGCCGACTTATTAAAATGATATTTTGGTACGGAATAGGATTCGTCTTTTATCAAAGGGAGCCCCTTCAACATATCTTTTTCTATCATATCATAAACATACTGCACAGTTTTGCGCTCGTATTTTTTTATCGAAACTGTTTCCGGTTCGGTAACATAAGGTATACCAAGATCAGAGGCTGCTGTAGCTGCATTATAAAATTTAGAATAGAAATTTACCAGCATAAAATGGGCATATGCCCTTGCTAGTAAGGCTTCCCCTTTCTGAGACTGGTATAGGCTTGTGTCCGGAGCTTTGCTAATGGCATCTAAAGCAATGTTAGCCGCAGCAATTGCCTTGTAGCAGGCAAACCAATACGTATCCGGGCTATCTTCATCTACACCCAGATTATCTCTAAAAGAAAAATAATCATCTATTAATATACTCCAGCTTGGGACATCTATACCGTTTGTTATATTATCGCCCACATTATCGCTTGAAAGTTCTGCCATTGGCTGATAGTTGCTCTGCGGGTATGCCGATGCCAACAACTGTGATACTTTTTCCGGTGTATTTAATTTTGCCCTATTGTCCGGCTCCTGATCCAGAAATTTTTTACACCCCAGGAGAGAAAAAACAGACAAAGCAAAAATGGATACTATTATTTTACGTAACATCATATTTTATTTTAAAATACTGCTTTTAATGATAATGTTATTTGTTTTTGTAATGGCTGGGCAACACCACCTGCATTAAAGAATTCCGGATCCTGGCCTTTCAGTTTTTTATCAGAATAAATCAGCCAGGGATTAGTAACGGCCAGTGTAAATGACAAATTCTTTATAAAATCTATTTTCTTAAGTTGAGACGCACCAAACTGATATGATAAGGATACAGTCTTCAGTCTCACAAAACCTCCGTCGGCAACTCTTATATCGGAATAATTATAATTATTATATGGATAAACTGACTGGTTACCTACTTTCATCTCATAAAATTCATCACTAATCTGTGGAACATTTGTTACCAATTCATCCCCAGGCTGTATCCATCTGTCCCAGAACTCTTTAGGCAGAGCGTCAAAATCTACATAAGAACTCTTGAAAGCCGGATTTAGACGTATTTTATTACCGCCCTGGTACGTTATAAAGAAATTAAGAGAGAAATTCTTATATGTAAATGTATTATTCAAACCGCCTGTGAACTTAGGATCAACCGTTCCGGAATAAACAAGATGCTTAATACTATCCGATTGTACATCCACGCCCTGCGAAACTTTCCCGTCTTCATTGATGAATGTAGGTATACCTGTATTATGATCAAGTCCAACATATTTAATGGAGAAAAGGCTATTTACAGCATATCCCTGCAAATTGCCGCCTTCCGGTTTGATCAGGTCATAAATTATCGGAAGGTTCTTCGAATTGGTAATAACATTGGTGTTGTACCCGTACGTAAGATTAGCTTTCCAGTTCCAGTTCTTTCTTTTAATTATCGTGCCACCCAGCATCAGGTCAATACCATGTGCTTTCATATCGGCATAATTGATAGCCTTGTATGATTCCCCACCTATTCCGGATGTTTTTATAATACTGATCAGGTCAAAACTTTTTCTGGAATAATAATCTATACTAAGATCCAGCCGGCTATTAAATAACCCTGCATCAATGCCAATATTAAATTGCTTGTTTTTTTCCCATGTAAGATCATCATTCTCCAGATTAACCAGTTGCAACACCGTTTCTCTTTCTGTGGGGAAAGTACGGTTAGGTACAGCACTTTTTAATACAACATTCGAATTGGTTGCAGGGCCTAAACTTGCAGTAAGGCCATAGCTGACACGAAGTTTCAGGTAATCAACCTTTCGTACGCTTTCAAAGAATTTTTCATCATTGATATTCCATGACCCGCCAAAACTCCAGGTTGGCAGCCATCTTGCCCTTTTGGAAGACCCTAATTTATTAGACCCATCGTACCTTACCGTTCCGTAAATATTATAACGCTTATCATAAGTATACTGGGCATTGAAATAGTAAGCCATGAAGCGGTCATAAATACGTGTCATGTCATAATAAGGGAAGTTGGCTTCGATCGTTTTCTTCAAAATATGATAATCTACAAAAGGCACACCACCATTATCATATTGATAACCGTAACCTGTATTGCTGAAACTTTGCCTATCGGTATATTTTACCTGCTGTCCTGCCAGCAAAGAAACCGCATGTTTGTCAGCGAAAGTATTATTATAGCTTAAACTGTTCCTTACATCATAGTTAAGTAAAAAATCTTCATTCCTGTTGTAAAAACCACCATACGGCAATACACTAATCTTTCTTGTAGGATCGGGATCATCCGGGTCCTGATACAAGAATTTATTGTTCTCTATAATAACCTGGGATCCCATGGCACGGTAGGCATTTGCCATATTTGAATTCTCTGTGATCTGATGCTCCAATGTAGATTTAACGTATCTGAGAGCACCTACAAAATCATAACGAAGACTTTTTGAGAATTTATACCCAAGGTCGCCCTGCAATTTTACATCAATCACATTAATGTCTATATAGTTATTCTTAAGTTCGTCGATTATATTGAATGGAGCCCAGTTGCGACGGAAATATTCCAGATTCCCCTTCTCATCATAAGCAGTAATGGCCCGGCTGGTATTCAATGCATAGCTGAAAGGATTTATATCAAATTCCCTGCTATACTCCCCGGCCACCAGATTATCCGTACGCTTTAGTGTACCGGGTGCTTTTTGCCTGCGAACAGAACCAGTAGTAAGAAATCCCAAAGAAAGTTTATCGGTTATATTGTAATTATTACGGAAATTGAGCGTATACCTTTTTACATTATCGGCAATAGTCCAACCATTGTCTTTATAATAGCTGGTTGAAAAAAATGACTGCGATTTTTCTGTTCCGGAAGATATACTTAATGAATGTTCTTGTATCAATGAGTTCCTGAAAAGAAGATCGAACCAATTGGTATTGGCCTTAGCATACCGCATAAGAAAAGCCCGCCTCCCTTCAACCGTATTGATAACACTGAAATTACCATTATCATCTCCATTAATTAGATCATACATTTTACCATAAACACCGTAATCAGCCCTTTGCGATAATGCAGCCGGTTCCAGAAAACCATCTCTTTCCAGCGATGCAAGTGCAGACATCTGCTGGGCAGAATTCATAATATTATATTCGGAATAACTGGGCTTAAGTTGTGTACTAAAATTGGCTGTATATGTTATAGTGGGCTTCCCCTGCCTTCCTTTTTTTGTAGTAATCACAACAACACCATTCATAGCACGGGCACCGTACAATGCTGTAGCAGCAGCATCTTTCAGAATATCAAAACTCTCAATATCATTTGAATTGATCCCTGCTACAGATGAGCCAAGAAGTGTAGTCGGGTCTCCGCTGGATAATTGATCATTGGAAATATTTACCAGATCTTCCAAAACGACCCCATCTACTACCCAAAGTGGTTTGTTTTCCCCATTAATGGAAGTAACACCTCTTACCCTTACTTTGGGAGCAGACCCAAAAGTACTGGACACATTCTGAACTGTTACCCCTGCAGCTCTTCCTTCCAACATCCTTCCTACATCAACAGTGCCAGGTGATTTAATTTCATCTGCTTTAATCTTTACGCCGGCTCCGGTAAACTTTTTTCTGTTAATTTGCTGAAACCCGGTCACAACCACTTCATCCAACGTATTGGAAGACAAAGCCATTTTAATCACCATATTCTCTCCAACTTTCAATTCTATGGTTTTATACCCTACCATCGATACGGTTATCCTGGCATTGTCTTTTACGTTTGCCAGTGTAAACTGCCCCTTTTCATTAGATGTAGTAGTGCGATTCGTTCCGGTAAGCTGTACTGTTGCCCCCTGAAGAACTTTTCCGGCAGCATCCTCTACTACACCTGAAACAGTCTTCTGTGCCAGCATAATTGCAGGCCCCAAAAGGCATATTGTTATCAACAAACAAAAACGTTTGGTAAAGTCAGTGGCTAATAAAACCGTACCTCTGAAATTTCTGATTTCAGCAATCCGAATAGCAGCGTTTGGCATAAATATCTTTTTCTGTCTGTATTTAAAAACAAATTATGTTCATTCTTTTTAAAAAGAATAAATATAAAACTAGCTATTTTTTTCAGTTTTTACAAAAAAACGAAGCTAGTAATACATATTTTTTATAAAAAAAGATAATATAGAACAAAAAATATATATAAAATTCCTCTAAAAAATGTATTGTACCTGTACTTTGATCTCAGATTTGATATTTCCCTGAATTTGATCGGAGCCCGTACCTATAGTGCTATTCCCCGAATAGATAGTCTGTGCCCATTTAATCCAAAATGAAGTTTTTTTGGATAACTTAAGTCGTGCATTCACGTAATAACGAATCCCTGTATTGTAAAATGAAGGAATAGAGTAATTGTAAAGCAAATCGTTCTCATAGGCATAAACACGGCTATCATAGCTGCCAGCCTCAAAATACTGAAGCCGGAAACTTCCAGAGTATTTTTCCATCAGCGGTTTATAGATAAGGTCTAGGTAAAAGAGATAGCCACTTGCTTTAT
>CAZKPH010000166.1:0-5692 GCA_964554605.1 uncultured Ferruginibacter sp. | reverse complement strand
GGAACATCCAGCCAAACAGGTACCTATTTGTGGACACCTTCGGCAACTGTTACAAATCCATCGGGGCTGATCTCAACTGCCAACCCTACTGCCACTACTACCTACACACTGACAGTTACTAACAGCAATAATTGCCAGGCTTCCGACCAGGTAACGGTAACGGTTAAAAGCAGCCCTTGCGGCACACTTACACCACCCAATGCTTTTACGCCTAATAACGATGGATTCTTCGACGTTTGGAAAATCGGCGACCTGGAATGTATACTAAGAATGGAAGTAGACGTGTATAACAGATGGGGCGCACAGGTTTATCATTCCGATGATTACAAGAACAACTGGAATGGATATTATAAAGGCAAACCTTTGCCGGATGCCACTTATTATTATTTCATAAAAGTATACTATCGCAACAATGAGAGCAGTACTTTTAAAGGTAATGTAACTATCATCCGCTAAACAAAAGCCGATAACAACATTTCAAACTTTTCAAACTTAATAATATGCAAACCAAAATATCGATAGTTGTTCTGCTCACACTGTTCACACTGGGTACATCTGCGCAACAACTGTTCAAAATCACTCAATATACACAACACAATTTTCTCTATAACCCTGCTGCTGCCGGCGCCAACGATAAGGCGTCCGTAGGCTTCACGTACAGAAGCATGTGGTCGGGAATGCCCGGCGGGCCTAAGACAGCATTTATTTACGGCGATAAATATTTCGCTAAAAAGAAAACCGGAATAGCCCTTGCCGCTTATACCGATAAAACGGGCCCGACATCCCGTACCGGTGGCATTGTAGACCTGTCTTACAGCATCGACTTTGAAAATGGCAAGCGCCTCATGTTTGGCCTGGGCGGGGAACTTATGCAATACAAGATAGATAAAGCGGAAATTGCCGATGCCATCCCCGGCGACCCACTGCTTTCCGGTTCCGGAACCAGTTTCGTAGGCGATGCCAACACTGGCATTTATTATAAATCGCCCACACTGAATATCGGAGCTTCCGCCATGCAGATCATACAAACCAACCTGAACCTTGTAAAAGACACCAAAGGCGAAAACAATGTCGGCAAACTTTACAGGCACTATTTCTTCACTGCTAATTATAATATCCAGGTAGACGAAGACAATGTGCTTATTCCCAACGTGCTGGTAAAATACCTCCCAAATGCCCCAACTGAATACGAGGCCGGATTGAGGCTTGAATACCAGCAATTGCTTTACGTAGGGTTCAATTATCACTACAAACAAGACCTCAGCGGTTATTTCGGTGTATTTGTAGACAAACAATGTTCTATCGGGTATTCATTCGACAGGTACAACAAACCGCTCGACCTTTTTGATGGAGGGAACCTTGCTCATGAAATATCTATCAGGTATTTCTTCAGCAAATAAAATATCTGTATGCCCGCTTAAATAATAGCCTTATCCATATAATAAGCCCGGTATGCCCGGGCTTATTTATTTCAGCAACCCTTCATAAACATAAAGAATATTCAAATGAAGCGGAGCCCCGGCATCGTACATCTGTCGGCATTTGTATCCGGCTGTACGCTGCTAGTCCTCGCTAACGCTGCGGGCTATACGCTTCCATCCGGGCTAGGCCGGGCATTAGTAACCTTACACTTTATTGCCGGGCCGCTTTTGGGCAAACAAATACTTAACACTCAATACCTTGCATCAATAAACACAAAAATGATTTCTATTACACGTTATACAAAGCCACAAAACCCTTTATCCGGCAGGCAGGGCAAACCCCAAAATGCAGGGATCCTATTCTAAAAAAATAAGTACATATAATATCAGTAACTTTATCAGGGTTAGAAAATACAATCCCTGCAGTAAACCAATATTACAAACCATAAATTTTGGAATCATTATACATTCTTACTTTTGTATGCGCCATCCAGACTACCGTATACTTTATACTGGACAGCCTTAGGTTAAGCAAGTGGAAATACCTGGCCTTAGCCATATTGCTGGTATCGGAATTTATTATATTGCCATGGTATTTTATGCCAGACAATGAGGGCGAACCACAATGCGGGATGCCGCAGGTTGCTATTACTTTGTTTTTTGGGATGCTTGGGATTATAACACTGGCAACGCACTTAACATACGTATTATTTAAGCACCTGCTAAATACAGTGAGAAAAACAAAAACTAAAGATGATTATCAATCAGAATAACACTAATAACCTGGCAAAGACTAAACCACAGATACCATGAAAAAAATCCTCATTATTATTTGCCTGGCAGGAATAGCAATCTTAGGCGGGTTATATGCAAAACATAAATATTATGACCCACGGCACAGGCTTGAAATAGCAAAGTCCGAAGCGAAGCGCCTTATTTCCGAAGACCGTATCAGAGATGGCGATATTATTTTCCAGGTTTCCGTTTCCAGCCAAAGTAAAGCCATACAACTCGCAACACGATCTGTATACTCCCATTGCGGGCTTATTTATAAAATAGGCCCCGACTTTTATGTTTTTGAAGCAGTACAACCAGTTAAACTCACTCCACTTGAAAAATGGATAGCAAGAGGCAAGGATGAAAAATATGTAGTGAAACGCCTGAAAAACGCTGCAGGCGTATTAACCGATTCTGTAGTGGCAAAAATGAAAAGAGCCGGCAATAGTTTTGCCGGCAAAAATTATGACCTCACTTTTGAATGGTCGGATGATAAGATATATTGTTCCGAACTTGTATGGAAAATATATCAACGGGCTACCGGTATTGAGATAGGAAGGCTCGGGAAATTGAAAGACTTTGACCTGTCTGACGAAATTGTTAAAACAAAAATGAGAGAAAGGTATGGCAATAATATCCCGCTGGAAGATACGGTCATTTCCCCTGCAGCTATCTTCAACAGTGATTTATTAACAACAGTAGCCTCTGATTAAATGCCAATATAAATGAGTAATTACAAATTTCAAACAATTGACTGGGAGAACATACTTCGCACAGAGCATAGCGGAGAAACCGGGTCAGCATTTTGGAAAACGCTTCAACTGGAAGGGCTTCGTATAAGAATAGTTGAATACTCTCCCGGATACCTTGCAGACCATTGGTGCAGGAAGGGGCATATTGTACATTGCCTTGAAGGAGCATTCGAAAGCGAAATGGAAGATGGTACTGTTACCACTTTGACAAAGAATATGACCTATATTGTTTCGGACGATCTTAGTTCACACAGGTCACGTACAAAGGACGGCGTAAAACTGCTTATCATAGACGGCGATTTTCTGCGATAGCCTATTCCCGTTACATAACTTGTTTAACAAAGAACAGGACTGCTGGCGACGGGCTGCCGGATGGGAACGATGCCCCGCTGAGGGTTTGTGTGCATGCTATGTGGCGGAGCAAAAGTGTACAGCCGGGACTGTTGCCGGGATTTGTTACTAATGCTCACAGCCCCAATGAAATTTGTTTTGCCCTTCGTTATTTGTTTTTATTTATTGGAAAATAACATAATTGTCTTGCGGGGTTGCGAGGGAGAAATTATATTTGTTCAAACAAACCTCGGATGAGAAAATGCCTGTTGCTTTTTGAATTCGTATTTTCATTCTCCCACTCCTTCTGCCAATACTGGATAAATTACAGAACGATTACCAATATAAAAAGTATTGCTATTGACGCTTCGGGGAATAAATGGGCAGGCAGTAATGGCGCCGGGGTTTCCGTTTATGACGGCGTAAACTGGGCAAACTACAACACTTCTAACGCAGGCATTACAAGTAATTATATCTACACAATACTGCCGGACACATTGGGCAATGTATGGCTGGGCACCAATAATGGTATTACCAGGCTGGTCGATGGCGTACCTACCAACTATACTACAGCTAACAGTGGCCTTATAGATAATAATATCACGGGCATTGCTATTGATTCGTTGGAAAATAAATGGATAAGCACCGGCAACGGGATATCTGTTTTTAACGGAACGGCATGGACCGGATATAATAAAACAAATACTACGGGGCTGAAGACTAATACCTTTAACTGTGTAGCCATTGACAGGAAGGGTAATAAATGGTTTGGCACTACCGGATACGGCGTGTACAGATTTGACGGTAGTACCTGGGTACGCTATACGGACTTTACGAATGTCTACAGCCTGTCAGTTGACAAAGCAGGGAATATATGGGCAGGTGGAAATTCTGCCGTGGTAAAATATGACAAAAACAGTTTTGTCGCAACTAAGTACAGTACAAGTGGGGCTGGCAACTTTGGCGGCATTGCCGTAGATGCCGATGGTACCCTTTGGGCGGCCAGCACATCGCTGGGACTGGAAAAACTGGAAGGGACAACCTGGACTAGCTACCAGATTACTGCTAATGCCTATAATGCAATAGCACTGGATGACGGGGGGAATAAATGGATTGCTTCGGCAGGTGGTGTTTTTAAATATGATGATATCAAATGGACTTACTTCATGGCCATCAATGCCGGTATGGCCGATCTGCCGCTGAGTATCACAACGGATGCCCGTAACAATAAATGGATAACTACCAATGCAGGTGTAGCAAAACTGAATGGAGATACATGGACAAACTATACATCTGCAAACAGTGGCCTGGGGGGGAGTACACAATCCATTGCTTTTGCAGGGTATGCAGCCGACTGGGTCACTGCCTCTGCGCTGGACCGTGAGGGTAACCCATGGTTTGGAAAATATTTTGGCGTATGCAAGTACGACGGCAGCAACTGGTGGAACTATGATTATTTCAACACGGGCGTAGTCATTGGCGGAATCAACTGCATAGCTGTAGACACTGCAGATAATAAGTGGATGGGAACGAATGTGGGCCTTTATAAACTCGACAATAGTGCCGCTATTAGCAATGCCGGCAACCTTTCTTATCTGGTAAACGGTATTGCCATTGATCTGCAGGGGAATAAGTGGCTGGCCACCAATAGCGGTATAGTGAAGGCAGATGATGTAAACAAGACGGAATTCAATAAAAGCAACAGCAACCTGCCTACCAACATTATAAAAGGCGTAGCTATTGATTTGCAGGGAAACAAATGGTTTGCTACCGATAGCGGGATTGCTGTCCTTAATAGCGGCAGTATATTTACTATCTACACTACTGCCAATAGTGGCCTTACAACTAAAAATATTTTGTGTATAGCTATTGACAACCAAAACAACAAATGGTTTGGCACAGCCGCAGGGGTATTTAAACTTACTAATAATATGCAATGGGTGCACTACACTACCGACAGTGGCTTACTGAACAATACTGTAAATTGTGTAGCCATTGATTCGTTGGGGAACAAATGGTTCGGCACAGCCGCAGGAGTATCAGAATATACAAACAAAATACAGTACACCGCTTATGTATTCACAGGCAACGGCAATTGGGATATCCCTGCCAACTGGAACAATAAAATTGTGCCGCCGCAAAATGTGCCACCAGGCACACAAGTCATTATTAACCCGCAACCCGGCGGGGTGTGCCAGCTTAACCAGTATGTGAATTTTATGAAAGGCTCACTACTAACGGTATCTAATAACGCAAAATTTATCATTCCGCAATATTTCACTATCAATATGGATACGGCAATATTGCCTTTGGCGCCCGTTATAAATTCATACTCCCCAACTCACGGACCTCCGGGAACGATGATAACCATTAAGGGCGACAACCTGAAAACTGCAACCGTAAGTATCAGCG
>CAZKPH010000165.1:0-5708 GCA_964554605.1 uncultured Ferruginibacter sp. | reverse complement strand
CTGAAATTAACAAAATTCTCTTAATAACATTCGTTTTAATTCGTTTATTTTCGCAATAATTTAAACCGGTTTATGAATAGAAAAACGCAAGTGTGGCTGCCCCTCCTTTTAAGCCTCGCCATGATAGCAGGAATGTTCTTCGGGTATAAAATGAGAGATAATATGCCTGGCAAAGGCTTCTTCTCTACAGATAAAAAGCGCCCCCTACAGGAAGTACTGGACCTGATATCCAATAAATATGTAGATGATGTGGCTATCGGCGACCTCTCCGATACAGCTATCAATGCAATGCTGAATAAACTGGACCCCCACTCACTTTTTATTCCGGCAGAGGAATTGCAAACAGTAAATGAGGATATTGCCGGACGCTTTTTCGGCATCGGTATTGAATTCAACCTCTTGGATGATACCATCAATGTACTGCAGGTATTGCCGGATGGGCCAAGCCTTAAGGCAGGGATAATGGTAGGTGACAAATTTATCAAGGTTGGCGACAGCGTTGTTGCCGGAAAAAAAATTACGACAGACAAAGTGAGAAAATTACTGCGGGGCGACTTAGGCAGTAATGTCAATGTAACAGTCCTGCGCAATGGTTTGCTCAAAACAGTTACTATTGTTAGAGACGTAATACCAGTCAGCAGCGTTGATGCCAGCTATATGCTTACAAATATGATTGGCTATATAAAACTGAATAAATTTTCACAGACGACGTACAGAGAGTTCATGCTGGCGCTGGAATCGTTGCAAAAACAGGGAATGAAGAAACTCATTCTCGACCTGAGAGGAAACGGCGGCGGCGTCCTGGAAGAAGCCACATCTATTGCCGATGAGTTCCTCGATGGAGATAAGCTTATTACTTATACCCAAGGCAAACATTTTCCTAAAAAGGAATACCGTTGCCAGCGGCATGGGCTTTTTGAAAGTGGCGAACTAACGGTGCTGGCTGATGAAGGCACTGCAAGCGCCAGCGAAGTACTGATCGGGGCATTACAAGATTGGGACCGTGCTACAATTATCGGCAGGCGCAGTTTCGGCAAGGGGCTGGTACAGGAACAATATGATTTGAGTGACGGAAGTGCTTTGCGGCTTACCATTGCACGCTATTACACTCCAATCGGGCGAAGCATCCAGCGCCCCTATAATAAAGGCGAAGAAGCCTATTATGAAGATATCAGCAAAAGATTCCATGATGGGGAAGTAATTAACAAAGACTCTATAAAAAATGATACTTCCAAAATATACAGGACACATAAAGGGAGAATTGTTTATGGAGGCGGGGGTATTACTCCTGATATTTTCATAGCCCTGGATACAAGCGGATACGGGCCGGAAATTTCCAAACTTTATCTAAAAGGCACTATAACTGACTTCGCATACAAATTTTACCTCCGCTACAAGCAGGATCTTTCTCCGTTCAAAACTCCTGCAGATTTCGGAAAGAATTTTAGTATTAACAATGACTATTGGGATTATTTTACATACCTGGCAGCGAAAGACACAATCAACCTGAGTAATATCTCAATAAAAGAAAGATCAGAACTGTTGAAAAGGCTTAAAGCATCTATTGCAAGGCAGTTATGGAGAACTGAAGGTTATTTTGAAGTTAATAACCTTTCCGACGATGCTGTCAATAAAGCACTGGAGATATTGAATAAATAAAACGCTTCCTGTTTTTTAATTTCTGAAAACGATATTTATGTGGTTCAATAATATTCTCGAAACAATAGGAAACACTCCTCTTATACGGTTGAATAAGATTACTCAATCGCTGCCCTGTACCGTACTTGCAAAAGTAGAGTATTTCAATCCCGGCAATTCCATAAAAGACAGGATGGCTATCAAAATGCTTGAAGTAGCGGAGAAAGAAGGCAAGATCAAACCGGGAGGAACAATTATTGAAGGCACAAGTGGCAACACTGGTATGGGGCTGGCGCTGGCAGCATGTATAAAAGGTTATAAATGTATCTTTACCACTACAGATAAACAATCTAAGGAAAAGGCAGATATACTGAAAGCTATAGGTGCAGAAGTTATCGTATGCCCTACAAATGTAGAACCTGAAGACCCGAAATCTTATTATTCCGTTTCCAAAAGGCTAGCAGAAGAAATTCCTAACAGTTGGTATGTTAACCAATATGATAACCTGGCTAACAGGCAAGCCCATTATGAACAAACCGGGCCGGAAATATGGGAGCAGACGGAAGGGAAAATTACGCATCTCGTTGTGGCAACCGGTACTGGCGGTACAATTGTAGGTGCCGGAAAGTATTTAAGAGAAAAAAATCCGGATATTAAAATATGGGTAATTGACAGTTACGGATCTCTTCTAAAAAAATATTTCGACACGGGAGAAATAGACCCCAAAGAAGTGTATCCTTACATCAGCGAAGGATTCGGGGAAGATTTTGTTCCGGCCAATTACGATATGAGTGTGATCGACAAGTTTGAAAAAGTAACAGATAAAGATGGTGCGGTAATGGCAAGGAGGATTGCAAAAGAGGAAGGTATTTTCTGCGGTTACAGCGCCGGCAGTTGCCTGCAAGGGCTCCTGCAATTAAAAGATGAACTTAAAAAAGGAGATGTAGTCGTTCTCATTTTTCACGATCACGGAAGCAGGTATGTGGGTAAAATTTATAACGACCAGTGGATGATGGAACGTGGATTCCTGGAATTAAAAACCTGTAAAGACATTATAAACACACGCACACACCAAAAACTCATTACGGTTGGCCCAGACAGAAAAGTAGCAGATGCGATAGCGCTTATGAAAAAATATGATATAGAGAACATACCAGTTGTGAAGAACAATGATATCATTGGAGCTGTTTCTGAAAACGGGCTGTTCAATAAGATTGTACAAGACCCTTCTGTAATTACATTATCTGTAGAATCGATAGTTGAAAAACCCTATCCTATAGTTGAAATAAATACCCCATTGGAGAGATTAGGAGTATACATTAATAAAGAAAACGGAGCCGTTATTACAATGGACGAAACAGGGTCCGCACATATTATTACTAAGTACGATATTCTTCAAAACGTAGGCAATAGCATGAAGATCTGACAATTACACACTCCCCATTTAAATGCAAAAGTGTTTTTGCTACGTAATTATACGATCTACCTAATGATGATGAATAAGATTTTTTCTATGCACTACGTAAATTCCGCACATTAAAAAAAGAGAAGAAATGCTCTTCTCCGGTCATACTATCGTATGTATCTTTGTGTCAGAAGTTGATTGATAGAAACGAATATCAATCATATCCAAAAATCCTGAAATACCAAACAGCTTAATCCAATATTGCTGAAAATCCACATGAAGATTCCAATATCAGTCAACTTCTTTCTTTTTTAACCCTAAACCATAATTATTTAAAAGCTGCATTTTTTTGCAGCTTTTTTCGTACAGGGAATCCTTTCATTTTCGTCTGTAATTTTTTTACTACAGAAAATGAATAATTGTTTCTATTGCCCCTGAAAAATACCTGGAGTACTTTTGATATAGAAGTTGATTGATAAAATATCAATCATATCCGAAAATCCTGAATAAACCAACGCCTTAATCCAATATTGATAAACCACTGATTCCAATATCAGTCAACTTCCGATATTACTTCTGAGTACTGCAACTCAGAAGTCATAAATAGTGATTCTAAAAGCTGCATATCCATGCAGCTTTTTAATTTATTAATCACCAACAAATTAAAAACAATACCTTCTATTTAAAAGTAAATTTACCTGTTTTACAATGAGGGATTTTACGACTCCTACAGTAATTTCTGTATGGTTAAAAATGGGCAGATATGCTCTTCTCCGGGGGATAAAGTGTTGGTATCTTTGTGTCAGAAGTTGATTGATAGAAACGAATATCAATCATATCCAAAATCCTGATTAACCAATAAAAACTGTCCAATATTGCTGAAAATCCACATGAAGATTCCAATATCAGTCAACTTCTTTTTTCAATATCTTAATAAAACCTGAAAATAATTTCCTTCCCATGCTGCATTTCAAATGCGGCTTTTTTTTTAACATTTATCCAATGCCTGAAGGATATCAGCAAGAATATCATCAATATGCTCTATGCCTACGGAAATGCGTATAAGCCCAGGCGTTACATTTACAGCCAGCCTTTCTTCTTCCGTAAGTTTTGCATGAGTAGTGCTGGACGGGTGAGATGCTATACTTTTTGTATCACCTAAATTTGCAGTAAGAGACAACATTTTAAGACTGTTAAGAAAATTACGGCCACTTTCAATACCCCCCCTGAGATCAAAAGCAACCAAACCTCCTCCGTTTTTCATCTGCCTCGTTGCAACCTGGTATTGCGGATGAGAGGGCAAATAAGGATATTTGAGCCAATGTACCTTATCATGGCCCTGTAGAGCCTTAGCCAGCGCTAATGCATTTTGGGCATGTTTTTCCATACGGATTTCGAGTGTATCAAGACTTTTACTCAATACCCACGCATTGAATGGCGATAAGGCCGGCCCGGTACTCCTGCAAAAGAGGTATACTTCATCTATCAGTTCTTTCTTACCTACTACAACTCCTCCCAGAACCCTTCCCTGGCCATCCAGCCACTTGGTAGCAGAATGTACTACCAAGGCTGCTCCTAACTCAATCGGCCGCTGGCAGGCAGGAGTAGCAAAACAATTATCTACACAAAGTATAAGACCTTTTCGTTTGGCCAGGTCAGCAACAACCGCCAGATCGATAACATCTAAGCCGGGATTAGTTGGTGTTTCCAGGAAGATCATCCGGGTGTTGGGCCTAACGGCATCTTCCCACCGTGCCGGGTCATCGGCACTCACAAATGTGGCTTCAACTCCATAATTAGGGAGATATTTTTTTATAATTGTAAGTGTACTGCCAAATACAGACCGACAGGCAATAATATGATCGCCTTTCTTTAGTAATGCCATAAAACAGGCAAATACAGCGCTCATGCCGGAAGCCGTGGCAAATCCTGCTTCAGCCCCTTCCAGGATTACCATTTTATCAACAAATTCCTGGACAGAAGGATTGCTAAAACGGCTGTAAATATTATCATCCGTTTCATCAGCAAATGCAGCCCGCATGTCCTCCGCATTTTCAAAACAAAAGCTACTGGTAAGAAACAATGGAGAGGAATGTTCCATCTCCTCTGTACGGTTTACCTGTGTGCGGATAACCTTAGTAATATGCTGCATATAGTGAAGAATTTATTCGTGGAATGATTGCGAATAGTAAGGGACCCATTTCCAATATATTGAGAAAAAAACACCTGTCCATGCTTTTTCAAACATAAACCAATAATCGGCAGAAGCAAAAATTTTAGTCTATTACTTTTACCTCCCAGGAAATTTCCGTACCGCTTAAACGAAGTGTTTCGGCTACCGAGCAATACTTTTTCATTGCCAGTTCACAAGCCCTGTACGCTTTTTCAGGGTCTATCTTACCTTTCAGTTCAAAGAAGATATTGATCTTTTTCCATAAAGTAATTTCTTTTCCCTGTTCCCTTTCCCCCAATATCTTCATAGAAAAGCCTTCTACCACCTGGCGTTGTTTTTTCAGTATAGTCCCGATATCTATACCGCTACAACCGCCAAGCCCTACCAACAATAACTGCATAGGCCTGAATCCAAAATTATGCCCGCCAGTTTCAGGGCTGGTATCCATTGTTACCACATGCCCAGCCGCATCTTTTGCTTCAAAACCAAAGT
>CAZKPH010000164.1:0-5721 GCA_964554605.1 uncultured Ferruginibacter sp. | reverse complement strand
CAAATAAAAAATTGAAAATTCAAATAAAAATATTTATGAAGTAAGCAATATCTTTCTACCGGGATTTTGCTCGATGTAAGAATAGATACAATTACGGATGGTGTCATTATCATTATAAGGAATAAGCTGATCTTTAAGCTCTTTTAACGATTTTATTTCTGCAGATTCCGGGATATACCCCATTCCCCAAAAACTACCTCTTTCCATCAACAGGCAAAGTTTTTCGGAAATATGTAAGCCCTCAGCCACAATTGCAAATGAATGTAACCTTTCATCTATTGCAGCTAGCGCCTTTTTCATTTTAAGATTATGGATAGCAACCGTATCTATGTTATCCGCTTTAGCCAGGGAATGCTTGTCAATAAAACAAAGCTTCTCATGCAATTCAAATTCTTCAGCAAGTTTTCGCAACATCGCTTCCCCTTCCGGCAGGTAATTGAAATGATACAGACCATCCAGATTTTTCTTTTTTTTGTCAATGGCAAGGCGCAAGTACCCTTTACGGTCTTCAAACAAGTATAAAGCAAATTTTTGCCCCGGCTGTTTTTGGCTTCGGTTATATCTCGGCCATAAACTTTTTATCTCTGCGCTTTCCAATACAATTGCTTCCAATTCAGACCCGCATTTCCGGTAGGTTATCTTATAAATATCTCTTTGCAATCCCTGCCTTTTCCTCTCCGCATCATTGGCAGAGAAATGGCTTATCACCCTTTTCCTTATATTAACAGCCTTCCCGACATAAATAATTTTACCCTTGCAATCATGGAAATAGTAAACACCAGGTGTTTGTGGCAAAGCATCTACCTCGGCTTTGGCAAGATGTAATGGCAGCCACTGTTCACCGGATTTTTTTTTTAGCATTTGATCGATATGCTCTATTGCTCCCCGCTCCAACAGATATTCCAATAAACAAACAGTAGCTTTTGCATCACCACCAGCCCTGTGCCTGCCGGAAATTGGGATTTGCAAAGAACGGCATAAGTTCCCCAAACTATAAGACCCCAGCCCCGGAATTACTTTCCTGCTTAACCTTACCGTACATAATTTTTTCGGAGATAAAATAAACCCATTTTCACGGAGTTGATGATTTACAAAAGAATAATCAAAATTCACATTATGCGCCACAAAAATATTACCATCCAGCACAGCAAATACATCTGCGGCAATTTCACTAAAAGTCGGCGCACTCTGTACCATTTCGTTATTAATACCCGTTAGTGCCGTAATATAATGAGGGATATCGCACAATGGGTTAACCAATGTTTCAAAATGCCTTGTAATACGTGTACCATCATACACATAAATCGCTATTTCAGTAATCCCGTTTGCGGAAGCATAGCCACCTGTTGTCTCTATGTCTACGATAGCATACATACCCTCAAATATAGCAATACTAAATTAATTAGCAAAATTTGCTTTAAAAAAACTGCCGGATAAATCCGGCAGCTAACAAATTCATATTACTGTTAATCAGTGAAAACCATTGGCTTTACTCCAGTCATCTTTTGTTTTGAAAACAATCTTAGCGATCGGAGCAAATTTTACATAATTATGGATTGACCCGTTAAGTTCTATAACATCGCCGGCCTTAACTTCGGTAATATTGGATGCAATGAACCAATTTTCAGAACCCTGCCTGACAGGAGAACCGGCTTTATCGAGAAATATTCCAAACACTTCATTAGCCATAACCTGCCCTCCCATTGTTTTCTCTGCGGCAGCCTGTGTTTGCCCTTTTACAACAACTTTTATGTTATCCCAGGATAATTCCGTTATCTGCACTGACTGCACTTTGATTCCTTTACCATCGGTAGAATCTGTAAACGGAATTGTCAATGGTAGTTTGATCTTTGCAGCTTCTTCAGCAAATTCCTTCTTTGCATCATCTTTTAATTTGTTGGCATCACTCTGGTATTTAATAAGGTCATCCATACTCTTGGCAGAGTTCTTAGCCTTAGCTTCCAGAGCCGAGTCTGCTTTTTTATACGTATCGATGATGGAGGGTAGTTTTCCTAACAATCCATCAGAAGAAAGGTTGCTCTTTTCTTTGGAACCGCCGCAACCAAAGCCAATTACAGCAGCAGCAATAATAGCTGCCCAAATTTGTTTTTTCATAATCTTGTTATTAGGTTTTTAATTAGGGAATTACAAAATTCTGGTTGTTAAATTACCATGCAGAAGATGAGAGAAATATGACAGACCCAATAAAGAATACTGATATTTATCACATTCCTATATCATCACAATTGAAAAATAATCAATTACAGATATATTAAGTGCTTATTTATAACAATATAATTTTTAAACCCTGTCCTTATTTATCCTGAAAATTGGAATGCATTTAACAGGGAAATTTACAGATGCAGCAATGAAGCAAGCTTTATGAGCGAGTATATGTAGTTCTCTCGCCCGGTCTACCATGCTACCTGCCGTCAATATTATAACAGGCTGTAGCATTACTTCCGTAAAATGGCCCCCTCCATTATTTTCAATCATAGATGCAGTTGCAATATCTTCATAGCTTACAACTACAATTCCGTTTTCTGAACATAGATGAAGGTACCACAACATATGGCAGGCAGAAAGTGAAGCAACCAACATCTCCTCGGGGTTATAACAAGTATTGTCCCCTCTGAATGAAGGGTCAGAACTGCCGTATATTACAGGCTTCCCTTTTACGGATATTGTATGGCTTCTTTCGTATGTTTTATAATTTGTTGTCCCGGAGCCGCTATTGCCAGTCCAGCAAATATTGACCGTATATCTATGTTCCATATACCAAAAATTTACAGTAATATAATGATTTCCCATTTCATGAAATGAGAAACAACTAAACGTTTCCGCACAGCGGTGGCAATACTTTCCATAACTTTACAGATCGTTAGTATCAGGCACCATGGCAATCAACATTACAAATTATAGGAATATCCTGTCTTCACTGAATGATAAGGCAACGCTTGTTGCTGTTTCCAAAACAAAACCGGCCGAAGATATTCAGGCAATGTATGATCTCGGACAACGGGATTTTGGAGAAAATTATGTTCAGGAACTTATTGAAAAAAAAGACAAGCTTCCCGGCACGGTCCGGTGGCATTTTATCGGCCACCTTCAAAGCAATAAAGTAAAATACATCACGCCTTTTGTTTATCTTATACAAGGAGTAGACAGCCTGAAATTATTACTGGAGATCAATAAAGAAGCCGGGAAATGCCACCGAGTAGTTAATTGTTTACTACAGGTACATATAGCAACAGAAGAAACAAAATTTGGTTTTAATGAGGAAGAACTGCAGGCAATAACTCTAAATTTGAAAGAGCTGAAAAATGTTTCCGTTCGAGGACTTATGGGAATGGCATCTTTTTCAAATGACACTTCACTGATCCGTAACGAGTTTAAAAAACTAAAGCAGCTATTTGATAATTCTCAACGGGAATTAATAGAAAAAGGCATCTCCGCATTCAATATACTCAGTATGGGTATGAGCAGCGATTATGAGTTGGCCATTAAAGAAGGCAGCAATATGATACGCATCGGCAGCCTGCTCTTTGGAGAAAGAAATTATACTAAATAATGACAGCCGGTTTAATCACACTTTGTATAGCCTCCTTTCTTGCTGGCTTTACGGATGCTATCATCGGGGGTGGAGGGCTGATACAAACTCCTGCCACATTGATTTCATTATCAAAATACCCATTAGCAACAATCCTTGGCACCACCAAAATACCATCCATACTTGGCACATCAATAGCTACGGTACAGTATACACGAAAAGTAAGAATAAGATGGAAAATGATATTACTAATGTGCTGCCTGGCACTAACAGCAGCATTTACAGGTTCCTTACTGGTGAGCAAGGCAAACCCTGTATATATCAAACCAGCAATCTTTTGCATTTTAATAATAGTAGCGATTTATACATTTAGTAACAAGAAACTGGGTATTAGGGAAAATAAAGGCAGGTGGGAACATTTCAATCCTGTAATAGCTTCTGTTTTTGCAGTCATTATCGGCTTTTACGATGGATTCATTGGCCCTGGCGCTGGAAGTTTTATGGCTATTTTCTTTATACTGTACCTCGGTTTCGACTTCCTTAATGCCAGTGCTCATGCAAAATTGCTAAACATATCTACGAATCTGGGGTCTATCATTTATTTTGGGAAAAACGGGATGATCCTGTTCCACTATGCCCTGCCGATGGCAATCTGCAATCTGGCCGGAGGCATATTGGGTGCAAGGCTGGCCCTGTTAAAAGGGAATACTTTTATCAGGCTCTTTTTCCTTATCGTAATAATTGCTACAATTTGCCGTTTTGGCTATGACATCTTCTATAGCCGTTAAGCAGAATATATACACCCGATTGATGATATTTCATCCTCAACAATTTGTTAATTTTCCCGGATGTAATTACCGGCTGCCCTGATATACATTGCATTTGAAAATAATAGAATAACTTTACAACAGGAATTGATACTATGTACGCCTCATTCGAATCAGAAAAAAACCGGAAAGCCCTTATCTATACCGCTATAATTTGTGGTATATTATTATTGCTTGCTTTTATTATCAGGTGGCAGTACCAATTACCTACGCCTCCTGTTGTGCAAGACCTTCTTGAAATTAACCTGGGCAATGATAAAGAAGGCTATGGAGATATTCAGCCGCTGATTAAAGGAGAAATGGGGTCTGTTGAAGAAGCTTCTGCAAGTACAGCTTCCCAACCTGTAACTGCAAATACTGAAGAGAGTGCAATACAGCCCGAAGATAACAACATGGATAATGAAGCCGCTTCAGTTGTAAAAAGTGAGAAAATTTCTAAAAACAAACCTGTTTCACCCACTCAGGCAAATACAAAGCCTGTAAAAAGCAATACTCCCCCAGCCATCGTTCCCCCCACACCCAGGCCGCAAAAGCCGTTGAATACATATAAAGGTACTGGAAATGGAGGAGGAAATGGCGCTGCTGAGGATAACGGGTACCGTTACCAGGGTAATAAACCGGGCGGCACAGGCGATGCCGGTTCTCCGGGGGGAAAACCGGATAGTTATGGAAATACACCCGGCGGGAAGAGTGGCGTGAGTGTAACCCGTGGTGTACGCCCGCTGAATTTAGGCGCTCTTAGATTCGAAGATAATTTCAATGAGAATGCAAAGGTTTATCTTGATGTAAAATATAACAGTAACGGCACAGTTGTTTCCTACACTATTTCCAAGGGTACAACTACCGCCAATACCACCATTATCGGGATTGCCAAAAGGAAAGCTGCTGAACTAAAATTCCCTTCCGGAGATGGCGACGGTGGCGTTTCTACCATTCTCTTTAATTTTAAAGTTCAAAACTAACCAGTACCTTCTCCGGCTCCTGTGAGGATCTTACAAAATGAATTATCAGCAAACAATCGAATACTTATATACGCATTTGCCTATGTTCAGCCGCATAGGAAAAAGTGCGTACAAGGAAGACCTTCACAATACACTGGCACTTTGCAGATTTTTAGGCGACCCGCAAAATAAATTTCCGAGCGTGCATATTGCAGGCACTAACGGTAAAGGCAGCTCGAGCCATATGCTGGCAGCCATTTTACAAAAAGCAGGATATAAAACAGGCCTTTATACATCCCCACACCTAAAGGATTTCAGGGAACGAATCAAGATAAACGGGCAGATGGCCGATGAAAAGTTCATTATTACATTTACTGAAAAAATACTTACGATCTCCCAAACT
>CAZKPH010000163.1:0-5723 GCA_964554605.1 uncultured Ferruginibacter sp. | reverse complement strand
TTCCTGATATCAACAGCCTGGGAGGCACTTCATGCAATACGCTTGATAAATAATGCTGCAAAGATAATGTTTTTCCTGATATAAAACTTGTTTAATGGTGTAACTTTAAAAGAAATATGGGAAACGTTTAAACCAACCGTTCCTTGTACAGTCTCTTATTAAGATATAAATGAATGTTTTACATCGTATCAGTATGCAAAAAATTATTGCTCTGTTAATATTCTTTACGTTGTTTTACTCAAGGGGTGTATCACAGGATACGGCCAAAATTTATCTCAGCAGGGAAGATTCGCTTCAATTAATGAAGGATCTGTTTTCTTTATTAGGTTCAAATGATAACAAGCCTTCCAGCTATTTTGAAATATCTGCCAATCTCAGTAATAAGGTTTTCAGTGAAAGAAATAAAGGCCTCAATGACCGTCAGGAAAATATAGTTTTAGTATATACGCCGATGGCCGGTTATTTCCATAAGTCGGGATTGGCATTACAGGCCGGTGTTAATTGGCTGAATGATAAATACAAAGGTTTTGATGCCAACCAGGGTTTCATTATGCCGTCATACGAGTTGCAGCGAAGCAAGTCATTTAGTTTTAACGCATCCTGGACATATTTTTTTGTAAAAGATAAGTTCTCTCCTTATTCTTCTCCTGTTCAAAGCGATTTTTATTTATCCGCCGGATATAAAAAAACATTTCTGATGCCGGTGGCCGGGCTGGGCTATTCCAGCGGTGAGTATAAGGAAGTATTGCATAAAGATACAACGGTGGGGATTATACGCAGAAAACTGTACGATTCCATTACATATCGCACACAGGTACTATCTGTGGTTACTGCCGTTGAAAAAGACCTGCAATGGTCAGGAGTGCTCGCTAAGCCCGATCAATTGCAATTGTCGGCAAGTGCTATGCTCAACTGGAGTTATAGCCAGGCAGGCATTTCGCATAAAACAAATGCTAATAATATTTACAAGTTCCTGGTAAAGAGAGGCCGGATACCCCGGTTATCTACCACTGCATTCCGGCCGGAATCGCTGGCTTCAGATATTGGACTGGATTACCAGTATCGAATATTTTTTCTCAGGGCGGAACTTTATTTGGATTATTATCTTCCTGCTGATGATACAAACAGATTATCTTCTTTTTTCAATATAAGCTTCGGAGTTAGTTTTTAACTACTCTTACACATTCCGTTAACAAAAGATTATCAGAGGCAGGTTTAAATTGGCATATCGATTGAAACCTTTACCTAACAATGATTCATCTAAAAAATTAATTATGAAAAAGAAACTACTACTCGTATCTGCTTTATTCTCTCTGTCAGTGGCAACATTTGCTCAGAAAGGGATTCATCTTGGTATAAAAGGAGGAGCTAATATAAACAAACTTTCCGGGCAATCATTCTCAGACCAGTTCAGTTTTGGTTATCAATTGGGTGGGTATGCTGTTATTGGCGTAAGCAAACATTTATCCGTACAGCCGGAAGTACTGTTTAGCCAGGTAAAGGCCGATACTTCTACCCGTTTCAATGATATCTACAATTCCCTTATTAATCATGGAGTGTCTGATATAAAGCTTACTTACCTCAGTATACCATTATTGCTTAATTATTCTCCTGTAAAATATGTTTCCTTTCAGGCAGGGCCACAGTTCGGCATATTGATAGATCAGGGCCGCAATATATTGCAAAATGGCAAAGATGCTTTTAAGCATGGCGATTTCAGTATGCTGGGAGGTATACAATTCAATCTTGCCAACCTGAAGGTATATGGCCGCTATGCTGTGGGGTTAAGCAATATCAATGATATAGACAACCGGGATAAATGGAAAAACCAAAGCATCCAGTTAGGGCTGGGCGTCAATATTTTTTAGTGGCGGATAATGGTATAGCTGCCATCTTTATTCCATTTTACGATAGATGAAGGCTGCGCTGGCGTTAAATCATCCTGGCGGTGTTGTACAATATAGTCAACACCGTTTTTTATTGTGATATCGATATCATTGAAAACAAGCGGCGAAGGGTAGCCCGAAATATTAGCCGACGTGGAAACAACCGGTTTGCCGAATTTCTTTATCAGTAGCTTGCAGAAATCATCATTAACGATACGGATTGCGATACTGCCGTCTTTATTCACCAGGTTGCCGGCAAGTTCTACAGCCCCGTCATATATTATAGTAGTAGGTTTTTTTACGTCTTTAATATAATCGAATACTTCAATGTGCGGCTGCGACACATAGCGCAGGATATCGCTCTCATCCGCCAGTAATATAATCATGCTTTTCTCGTCAGCCCTTTTCTTAAGCCGGTATATCCTTGCCACGGCATCAGTATCTGTAGCATCGCAGCCTATGCCCCATATTGTGTCGGTAGGATACAGGATCAACCCGCCCCCGTTCAATACAGATAAACAACTGTTTATATCATCGCTGAAATTCATATTACAAACTTAAGTAAACATTCATTACATCCTCAGCGCATTTCCTTTGTGTAAAATGTTGAGCATGTTGCCATCCTTTTTGTTTCATATCCTCTGCGAGGCTCTTATTCCTGCAAATTGTGATCATGGCATCAGCAATTTCATGCGGGCTGGCTGGGTCTATGTACAGGGCAGCATCTCCGCCTGTTTCAGGCATACAGGATACATGGGAAGTAATTACCGGCAAGCGGCTCCATAAAGCCTCCAGAACAGGAATACCGAAACCCTCAAAGTAGGAAGGGTAGAGCAGGGCTGTGGCCGACTGGTAGATGGCGGGGAAATCCTTACCGGAGCGAAATGCTTCGGCCGTACGTGCTTCTTCCGTTTCCGACAGGAAGGTCACCTGTGCGTTCAGGTTATTGTCATTTACAAAGTTTTTTACTTTTTCCATATAGCTGCCTCCACTGCCGATAACGATAAGCGGGATGCGGATATCTTGTGAGGCCAGCAAAAGTGCTTTACAAATGTTCAGAAGGTTCTTCCTCTCAATAACAGACCCCACATAAAGAAAAAATTCCTTTGGCAGGTTGTATTTCTTGCGTATCCGGGTTTTCAGGTTATCATCAACAGTAGTGGCAAAAGCAGGGTTGCAACTTTGGTAACAAACCGAAATTTTGCCCTCATCTATATGGTACATATCAATAATATCCCGGCGTGTCTGTTCGCTGATAGCTATAATACGGTCTGCATTGTGGCAGGCATTAGTAAATTTTTTCCGGTAAATGCGTACATCTATTTTACTGAATTGTTCCGGGTATCTTTCAAATATCAGGTCATGGATGGTAACAACGGTTTTGATATTCGTACGTTGTATGCCAAAAGGAATCTCATGGCTAAGGCCATGATAAATATCAATATGGTTCTTGCACAGGTCTTCCTTCACCCATTTGCTGCGCCAGAGAGATTTCAATAAAGTAGACGGAAAACCCGCCGGCAGTTCAACATGCATATTAGGGAAAGCAGCAGTATCAAACAGGGAAGTATGTTTAGGGGCATACAGGAAATAATCATGCTCCGGGAAATAAGTAGCCAGCGAACTCACCAGCGTGCGGCTGTAATTGCCCAGGCCGGTATTGTTCTGGAAGATTCTTTTAGCATCAAAAGCAAGGCGCATGTGGCAGATTTAATACGCAAATATAGCAGCAATATATTATTTGCCCTTTCAGATTGTCGGTTAAGAGTTTTAAGTTTGCAAAAAAATCAGACATGGAACTAAAAGAATTGATACTCACTGCATGGTCCGACAGAGAATTGCTGAAAGATGCCAAATATTCCGATGCCGTACGTGCAGTCGTTGAAGAAGTCGACAAAGGGCGTTTACGCACAGCAATGCCGGTAGAAGCAGGATGGCAGGTAAACGAATGGGTGAAGCAGGCCATACTCATGTATTTTGCCATACAGCAAATGCAAACACACGAATTGCCTCCATTTGAGTTTTACGATAAAATGAAGCTAAAAAGCGGGTATGCAGCTTTAGGGGTACGTGCCGTACCACATGCAGTAGCCCGGTATGGTTCCTACCTGGCAAAGAATGTAGTACTAATGCCCAGTTATGTAAATATCGGAGCGTATGTAGATGAAGGTACAATGGTAGACACCTGGGCCACGGTAGGCAGTTGTGCTCAGATAGGGAAAGGCGTACACCTTAGTGGAGGTGTAGGAGTAGGCGGCGTACTGGAGCCTCTGCAGGCCAGTCCCGTAATTATAGAAGACGGGTGTTTTATCGGCAGCCGTTGTATTGTAGTAGAAGGTGTCCGGGTAGAAAAAGAAGCAGTACTGGGAGCCAATGTAGTACTTACACAGTCAACGAAAATAATAGATGTAAGCGGAGCCGAACCCGTAGAATACAGAGGCAGGGTACCGGCACGAAGCGTAGTAATACCCGGGAGCTATACAAAAAAATTCCCCGCAGGGGAGTATGGGGTTGGTTGTGCGCTCATCATCGGGCAGCGGAAACCGTCAACAGATCTCAAAACCAGTCTCAACGATGCACTGAGAGATTTTAATGTATCAGTTTAAAACATACTTAAAAGCCTCTGCAAAGAGGCTTTTCTTTTGAGAAATATGCACAAAGCCCGGGAACATAACGCAGCACGTATCAAAGGCTTCATCATAGCGTTAACAGGTTCCCTGTTGTTCTCCACCAAAGCAATAATCGTCAGGCACGCATTTATACATACCCATATAGATGCACTCAGCCTGCTCACCGTACGGATGCTCTATGCACTTCCATTCTATATTGGTATGGCATGGCTGGCAAACGGTACCGCACAACGCAAAAAAATATCCACCCGCCAATGGGCATATATAATCATACTCGGGGCGGTAGGCTACTACCTCAGCAGCCTCTTCGATTTCTTAGGGTTGCAATATATTTCTGCAGGTCTCGAGAGGCTCATACTTTTCCTTTACCCTACTTTTGCCGTGCTCATCAATGCCCTTGTATTCCGCCAGCAGGTAAGCCGTTTTCAGAAATGGGCGCTCCTGCTCACATACCTGGGCATCGGCATAGCCTATTGGGGAGAGTTTACTATAAGCAGTGGCGGCGCCGGGTTCTTCAAAGGCAGTTTCTTCATTTTTCTTTGCGCTGTCACCTTTGCACTCTACATTGTAGGCAGCGGCAGGCTAATACCCTATACCGGAGCCAATATATTCACATCCTATGCCATGATAGCGGCAACAGCAGGCATATTATTACACTATGCCTTTTCCGGAAATGCCGCAGCCATTCATTTCGGTAAAGAGATGGTTGGGTATGGGCTTTTATTAGGTATCATAGCCACGGTAGTACCCTCATATTTCATGTCCAATGGTATTAAGTATATCGGTACCAACAATGCAGCCATCGTATCAGGCATTGGCCCGGTATCCACTATTTTACAGGCACATTTTGTATTGGGCGAGAAGATATTTCCGGGCCAGGTAATAGGAACGGTATTAGTAATAATAGGCATAGTCCTCATAGGTTGGAAAAATTCCGAAATTTAAGTTCTTAGAAAAAAGAATTGTTATACATTTGCACACTTGCCCAGGTGGCGAAATTGGTAGACGCACTGTGTTCAGGTCGCAGCGTTCGCAAGGATGTGCTGGTTCGAATCCAGTCCTGGGCACCCGGAAGCAACTCACACGAGTTGCTTTTTTCATTGAGCAGGCACAATAAAGAAAATCAGGGGCTGTCAGCCGCAGTGCATACCTCGGCAGCAGTCCCGGCTGTACACTACTGCTCCGCCACAAAGCCCGTACACAAACC
>CAZKPH010000162.1:0-5740 GCA_964554605.1 uncultured Ferruginibacter sp. | reverse complement strand
CGACACTTTTATTTTTGATGCTCTTGTTAATAATAAGATTGATACAAAAGGCCTGCATTTCGACTATATACTGGAAGATGTCCAAACGCTTAATCAATGGGCTACGAAAGGGAAACTTGATATCACTAAAGTTAGTTATGGCGTATTGCCTCTCATTACAGGGAAATATGTATTGCTTGACAGTGGCAGCGCTTTAGGAACTGGTGTTGGCCCATTACTGATAAAACATCCATTACTCCCTGATATATCTTTAGAACAACAGGACATTGCTATTCCGGGAGAAAATACTACTGCTCATATGCTTTTCTCCTTTGCCTTCCCAAAAGCAACAAAAAAACATTTCCTGCGGTATGATGCCATTGAGAATTTTGTTCAGGAAAGAAAAGGGCTGGGTGTAATCATACACGAAAACAGGTTTACATATTCCAAAAGGGGGCTGCAGAAGGTTATGGATCTCGGAGAATTTTGGGAAACACAGACCCAACACTATATTCCGCTAGGCGGGATTGTGGCCAAGAGAAGTTTTAGCCCACAAGTTGCTTTACTTATAAACGAACTGACCAGGGAGAGTATTGAGTATGCTCATGCAAATATGAATATACTAAGCGATTTTATACGCTGTAATGCACAGGAAATGGCAGATGATGTTATGCGTAAACATATTGAACTGTATGTAAATAAATACTCAATAAAACTCGGCGAAAAGGGCAAAGATGCAGTTATTAAAATGATGCAGGTTTACCGTGATATAAATCCTAATGCATCCCACATTAACATGGAACAAATTTTCTTAGTATAATTCCAACTTATTCTTCACCCTGGTGCTTTCTTAAAGCAGCCGTATATAAGTCAAGGCACCTTTTCCTGGCAAAAGTATGCTCTACTACAGGCGATGGATATTCGGGAGTACCATATTCGGGAACCCATTTTTTTATGTATATATAATCCTTGTCAAATTTCTGCGCTTGCAGGTATGGATTAAATATCCTGAAATATGGTACGGCATCACATCCGCTACCAGAAGCCCATTGCCAGCCGCCATTGTTGGCGGCGAGATCAAAATCCAGTAATTTCCTGGCAAAATAAGCCTCTCCCAATCTCCAGTCAAGCAATAAATGCCTGGCAAGAAAAGAAGCTGTAATCATTCTTACCCGGTTATGCATGAATCCCGTTGTATTCAATTGCCGCATACCCGCATCTACAATCGGATAACCGGTTTGCCCTGTACACCACTTCTCAAATTCACCATCATCCAGTCTCCATTCAATCCTATCATATTCAGGCTTAAATGATCTCCCCTGCCCGATTTCGGGAAAATGCCACAACACCATCTGGTAAAAATCCCGCCATATCAGTTCATTTAAAAATATACCAGAATAAGCCAGTGCCCTTGCTACTACCCACCGTACACTTACCGTACCAAAACGAAGATGCACACTCATTTGTGAAGTAGCAGCCAATCCAGGATAATCCCGGCGTTCTTTATACCCTAACAATAATTCGTCAGGCAAATCTGGAATTGAAATACAATTGCCGGTTTCGGTAAAGCCAATCGAACGCAGAGACGGGATTAGTACTTCCGGCTGCTTATATAAATTATAAAGATAATTTTCAGTAGGATACTGCTTCAGATGGCCTTCACTTAATGTACTTTTCCATCTTCGGCTGTAAGGTGTAAAAACAGTATATGGCCTGCCATTATCTTTCATCAACTCATCCTTTTCAAAAATAACATGGTCTTTACAGGTATGGAACATTATGCCATTATCTTTTGCCCACTCACTGATCCTCCTGTCTCTTTCAATGGCATAAGGCTCATAGTCATGATTGGCAAATATTTTTTTTACATTATAAGAAGCCAGCAAACGAGAGAATATTTCCAGGGGGTCGCCATAAAAAACTTCAAGCGAGGAACCAATGGCAATCAATCTTTCCTGTATACGTTTCAATGCATTAAAGATAAAAGAAACACGTCCGTCCTGTTTATCTTCAAGCTTATTCAAAATATTGGCATCAAAGATAAATATGGGAACGATAGCACGCCCTTCACGCAAAGCATAGTACAAAGCAGCATTATCATCTAAACGAAGGTCCCGCCTGAACCAGAAAATATCTACATCCATGTGCACAATTATATTTTTATCTATATAAACAATTATCATTGCAAATAGTTCAGAATTGCAATGGTTCAATTGGGAATATGGTTCTGGCGAAATGACTAAATTGCTGAAAAAAGAAACGGCAGATGGATCCCGTAAAAAACTTAATAAATCGTTCCGATCAGGAACTCCTGGAGATTGTATACCATCCGGATACATGGGAAATGGCCGTAGTCTGTGCTGCAGAAAACATACTTCTAACGAAAGGTTTATTGCCGGAAGATATCCAAAAACGAAGATCCGATGCTATCCTGAAAGAAGAAAATGAACTGAGCCATGGTAAATCCGCTTCCACCAGTGGGCTGATACTGGCCTGGATCGGGGTATTCGGTATACTGGGGCTAATTATTGGTTATAATTATGCCTTTTCAAAAACCACAAGCCTCTATACTGGCAAAAAATTCTATAATTATAATGAAGAAACAAGAGAAACAGGCAGGCTTATTTTCATTGCAGCATTGACAACACACTTACTCTTCCTACTGTATAAATTTATATTACACCGGTATTAAAGGAAATTAAAAATTTGCCGGATGGTTTTATTAGAATATTCCTTCCCGCCAATACAAGACACCCATCGTATACCTGAAACAGAATTAGTAATGAAGGCTTCATCAGCACATAGTAGTTCCTCCAATTGAACCTCTTTTTCTACAATATTAATTGGAGATTGCTTAAGAACCCTGATAAGGTTCTTTCTATAAACACCATCAATGCAACCCTCTGCCAGTGAAGGCGTTACTATTTCCCTGCCCTTTACAAGAAAAATATTGGCAATACTTGTTTCGCAAACACGCCCGAATTCATTTAACAACACAATATCATCCCAACCATTTTCCTTCGCCGCCAGCGCCGTCAGGACGGAAAGCAAATAATTATTATGTTTTATATTGGAGAGAATATCCACCCTTTTGGTCATGTCTTTGTAAATGCCTATGCTAATCCCCCTGCCGGGTGCCGGGTTGCCAATATCAATCTCTAGGGGCCAAGCCTGGATTATATAATCAATATCGTCAATATTGAAATCATATAAACTACCTTTTCCCCTAGTAATTGTTAACCGTACCCTTGCCGAATCGCAACATCCGTTTTTAGTTACGAGTTCAAGAATTTCATTTTCGATTTTTTCTAAAGCCAACTGAGGCGAAGCGGTAAATTGCAAGGTAGCCAGGCCTTTATAAAGGCGTTCAAAATGGTCTGTAATAAAAATGACCTCTCCATTGATGACTTTCATTGTTTCAAAGATACCATCGCCATAACGTAAGCCCCTGCTATCCGGAGTGATTACAGCCGTACCGGCGGGAAATAATGTACCGTTATAATTAAAAAAAATGCTCATTGATAAACAATGAGCAAATGTAACGTTTATTAACGCAGTTGCCTGAGTTATAATTCTTCTTTAATAAGTTTATGCTTAACTGCATACATTATCAATCCTGCCGTGTTCTTCGCCCCGGTTTTCACTTTCAGCTTATCCCGCATAGCTTCTACGGTACGAGGGCTAAGGTCTACAGCCTCAGCAATTTCCTTTGTACTTTTTTCATCACACATAAGCTGCAGGATAATGATTTCTTTTTCCGTAAGTTTAACATCTTCCTGTACCATTTTTTGAGGCAGAGCAACAGTGCGTTGTTTCAGGTTATTCAATAAAGCCTTATTTGTAAGGGCATTAAAATAGTATTCCTGCTCGAAACAGGTTTTTATAGCTTCATAAATAACTTCACTATCGCTTGTCTTACTTAAATAACTATTAGCCCCCAGTTCCATCAGTTTGGTAATCATACTGTGATCATCCATCATAGTCAGCATGATAACTTTGAGGTGAGGCCAGTTCTTTTTAATTTCCGGCAATGCAGCAATCCCGTCCATTATAGGCATTTGGATATCCAGCAAGATAACGTCGGGTTGAATATTTTTCAGAAGTGTAAGTAAATGTTGCCCATTGTCGGCCTCTCCAATAATCTTAAGGTCCTTTTTAGCGCTTAGGGCTGTCTTAACCCCGGCACGGTATAGTACATGATCATCAGCAATAATAACCTTTATGGGTTCTGATAGGTTCGACATAAAAAAACTTTATAAATATGTATTCAATTAATACTGCAAGTTGGGAATTATTGTTAAAAAATTTTATAGCATAATTACCCGTTCTTTACAATAGTGAATCTACTATAAATTAACGCAAAAGAACGTAACTAACTTACTTACAACGATTCAGTAAAACTGCTATTCTATCAGTTTATTACGCATACCATACATAATCAACCCTCCGATGGTTTTTGCGTTTACTTTGGTTTTCATATTTTGCCGGATAGTCTCTATTGTCCGTGGACTTAAAAAGATGGTCTTGGATATTTCTTCTGTTGTTTTATCCTGAGCCAGCAATTGAAGTATTTTCAATTCCTTCTCATTAAATGTAACAGTATTGGTAGTACCATAATGTTGCCGCACATTTTTCTTTTGAAGCAGTTTCCCCATAATAGCCTTATTTACCAACTCGTTGAAATAGAAGTCGTCATTCATACAGGTCAGTATTGCCTCGTATATCTCCTCAGGATCAGTGGTTTTAGTAAGGTATGCATTAGCCCCCATCTCCATCATCTTACTAATCATTTGCTGATCGTCATACATTGTCAGTACAATTATCTTTAACCGTTCGTATTCTTTCCTTATCAATTGTATAGCATTAATGCCGTCTATTTCCGGCATCCTGATATCCATTAACAAAACGTCCGGCATTTTGATCTGTATCTTATGCATCATATCCTTTCCATCTTCAGCCTCCCATAGCATTTTGAGGTCTGATTTTCCGGAAAGCGCCATTTTTATCCCATCCCTGAAAATCTTATGATCATCGGCTATGGCAATTTTAATAATGTGTTCGGTGGACATAGAATTCATGGTTTAATTAGTTGACCAAATTTAAGCAATCATTTATTGTTTAGCTACAAAATTCAGCAAAGGTTTGAAAGAATCTGCGCCCGGGAACAACCATCGCTCTGTTCGAACACGTAAATTTACTATCGTATTTTTACGAGTAAAAATTTTTATCGGTAAAAAATACATAACCGGGAAAGTTGCAGGTTATTAACATCAGCAGGGTCGATGCTGGCAACATAAAATCGCTGGCAAATTCATTACAAATTTTTCATTAACAATTTTTTCAAAATAAACTAACAGAATATATACAATTAAATATCAGATACTTATTGGAGTATATCCTCATTTACATAAGTAGCTCAGTACCCCTGCCAGAATCATTTTATAACGCCTTCGGCAAATGAATTTTGCTTCAAAAAACCTCTTGTAGTTATTACCACATGTGGAAAACTATTTCTTGTTTTTTCTATTTATCGTAAAATTACTAAGTAAAAAATACCAAAACTTCATAGTAAAATTACTATTTTTTGTTGTATTTTTACCAAAATTTACTAAGTGATTTTACGAGTATTTTTTATTAAAATGATTATTCACAAAGAGTTTCATCGGTTTAAACGGCTTTTCGCAACTATGCGACCCTTTGTTCGCAGAACGCTTAAAGAGGAAGTTTACATCACAAAATCTTCCTTAAACCTTTAAAACTT
>CAZKPH010000161.1:0-5798 GCA_964554605.1 uncultured Ferruginibacter sp. | reverse complement strand
ATGATAAAAGTACTTGAATGCAAACGTTATCAATGGTAATATAGCATTACTAAATTTCTAATTAAACAACTAACAAACATGGCACAAGTTAAAAGAGCCCCCAAATACGTTTATTCTTTTGGTGGCGGAAAAGCAGATGGAAACGAATCAATGAAAAATCTGTTGGGTGGAAAAGGCGCAAATCTTGCTGAGATGGCCGGGCACCCAAAACTTCGTTTACCCGTTCCTCCCGGTTTTACCATTACAACAGAAGTTTGTACTGCGTATTACAAAAACAAAAAGAAGTACCCCGTTGAATTAAAGGCCCAGGTTGATAAGGCACTGGTGGCTGTGGAGAAGGTCATGGGAAAAAAATTCGGCGATGTGGAAAATCCGTTACTGGTATCCGTACGCTCAGGTGCCAGGAAATCTATGCCCGGTATGATGGAAACAGTGTTGGATATTGGCCTGAATGAAAAAACCATTAAAGGGGTAATCAAACAATCCGGAGATGAACGTTTTGCTTATGATGCATATCGCCGGTTGATTATGATGTATGCAGATGTGGTTATGGAAAAAGCCGGTGGCATTGAACCCAAAGGCGGAAAAGGAATCCGTAAAGTGCTTGACGATAAGTTGGAAAATATCAAACATAAACAAGGGTATAAATCAGATACGGATCTTACTGTGGCTGAATTGAAGGCTTTAGTAAAAGATTTCAAAGCTACTGTCCTGAAAGTATTGGGGAAACCCTTCCCTGAAGATCCGCAGGAGCAATTGTGGGGAGGTATAGGAGCTGTATTTAGCAGTTGGATGGGCAAAAGAGCCATTGAATATCGTCGGATTGAAAAGATACCAGATGAATGGGGTACGGCTGTTAACGTTCAGGCAATGGTATTCGGGAATATGGGAGATACTAGTGCTACGGGCGTTGCATTTACAAGAAATCCTGGGAACGGTGAAAATAAATTCTATGGTGAATATCTTCAGAATGCACAGGGTGAAGACGTTGTAGCTGGTATCAGGACACCTGCACCTATCAACGAATATTCAAAGAATGATCAGAGCAAACACTTGCCCACTCTTGAAAAATTGATGCCGGTTGTTTACAAACAATTGTTCGATATTCAGAAAAAACTGGAGAAACATTATCACGATATGCAGGACATCGAGTTTACTATTGAAAAAGGAAAGCTGTTTATGTTGCAATGCCGTATCGGCAAGCGCAATGGTATTGCTGCCGTGAGAATGGCCAGTGATATGTATAAAGAAAGGCTTATTGATGCCAAAGCAGCTATCATGCGTGTAGCACCGAACCAGTTAGTAGAGTTATTGCTGCCGATGCTTGACCCAAAAGAGCAGAAAGCTACTAAACCTATTGCCAAAGGGTTGCCCGCAGGGCCAGGTGGTGCAAAAGGTAAAGTAGTATTTACATCTGCTGAAGCGGTAGCATGGGCTGCCAAAGGAGAAAAAGTGATTCTTGTAAGAGAGGAAACATCCCCGGAAGATGTTGATGGGATGCATAAATCGCAGGCAATTCTTACCACAAAGGGAGGCATGACATCCCATGCAGCTCTTGTAGCCCGTGGTTGGGGTAAATGTTGTATCGTAGGTTGTTCCGAAATAGAGATTCATGGCGAATCCAAGTCTTTCAAGGCAATTGATGGGACTATCGTAAAAGAAGGCGACTGGCTCAGCCTTGACGGAACGAAAGGCCTTGTTTACAAAGGTAGCATGGGCCTGGTAGATGTAGACCTGGATAAGAACGAATCTTACAAGAATCTTATGAAGCTTGTGAATCAGACCCGTACGCTTAAAGTACGTGCCAATTCTGAAACTCCCGAAGACGCTAAACAGGCTATCAAATTTGGGGCAGAGGGTATAGGCTTGTTCCGTACGGAACATATGTTCTATGGTGAAGGTAGTGAACAACCGTTGTTCCTGCTTCGCAAAATGATTATGAGCAAAACAGAGTCTGAACGCCGCCGGGCATTGGATGAGTTGTTTGTCTTTGTTAAGAAGGATATAAAAGATACGATGGAAGTAATGAAGGGGCATCCGGTTACAATACGTTTGCTGGATCCTCCGCTACACGAGTTTGTACCACACGATGCAGCCAAATTGAATGAATTGAGTAAAGAACTTGGTATTAGCATGAGCATGCTGCGCCGCCGTGTACTGGCATTACATGAAAATAATCCAATGCTTGGCCATAGAGGGGTACGCCTGGGGGTTAGCTATCCTGAGATTACTGAAATGCAGGTTAGGGCGATACTTGAAGCTACTGTAGAATTACTGAAAGCCGGTAAAAAAGCTTTTCCGGAAATTATGGTACCTGTTACTTGTACCGTAAATGAACTCATACATCAGAAGGCTATTGTTGACAGGGTTTATGCAGAAGTATGTGCCGGGAAAAAAGTCAGGAGTATCCCATTCTTATATGGTACAATGATCGAAATACCTCGTGCCGCCATTAAGGCTGATCGTATGGCAGAAGTTGCAGATTTCTTCAGCTTTGGTACAAACGACCTGACACAAATGAGCTTCGGTTTTAGTCGTGATGACGTTGGTGGCTTCCTGCCAAAATATATGGATCTGAAAGTGCTGGGTGACGACCCGTTCCAGACTATTGATCAGGACGGTGTAGGCGAATTGGTACGTATTGGTACAGAAAGGGGGCGCAAGACCAAGCCTCACCTCAAAGTAGGTATTTGTGGAGAACATGGCGGCGACCCGGAAAGTGTTAAGTTCTGCCATAGAGTTGGTCTGAATTATGTAAGTTGTTCACCTTTCAGAGTCCCGATTGCTTTATTGGCTGCTGCACATGCTGCCATTGAGTCCGGTAAAGGTAAATAACGACTTCCTGCCATAGTAGTGATGCCCTGGTTTGTTTTACTTTCCGGGGCATCATTTTATTTGTATGGATGTCATGCTCAGGGAGCCGGCTACTAATTTGTCATTGAAGAGAGAGAGGCTCTCATTTTTTTCTTTTAGCGCTAAAATGTATAACAATGGCAGGTAGTGGTCCGGGGTCGGCACGGCATATTGTACAGCAGTGCCTAATTTTTCGTATTGTATCAGTGATGTAAAATTCTCATTGTATAGAAGATTATTGATTCTGTCTTTAGCTTCTACAGCCCAGTCATACCCGTAATTGTCTTTGTCAAAATTGGCAAAATCTACCAGGCGAAGGTTATGTATGATATTGCCACTGCCGGTAATGAGTACCCCTTTTCTGCGCAGTGCAGATAATTCTTTTGCCAACTCAAAATGATATATAGCTGGTTTTGTATAATCTATACTTAGTTCTACTACAGGGATATCTGCTTTTGGATAAAAATGCTTTAGTACGGACCATGTGCCATGATCTAGCCCCCATGTTTCATTAAGGCCAATATGTGTTTTTTTAATGGACAATTGTATATCTGCTGCCAGCTCGGGAGATCCATTGGCAGGGTATTGCACTTCAAATAATTCGTGTGGGAATCCGCCAAAATCATGGATTGTTTTTGGTTTTTCCATTGCAGTTACAAAAGTCCCGTTTGTATACCAGTGAGCCGAAATACACAGTATAGCCTTTGGTCGGGGTAATTCTTTAGCAATATTCCTGAAACCGGCAACAAACTGGTTTTCTTCAATTGCATTCATAGGGCTGCCATGCCCCAGAAATAATACCGGCATTTTATCTGCCGGTTTCAAGTCCGCATTCATTTTACTTAGTTCCTGTTCTATCATGGGTTTGATTATTGTCAATACATTCCCTTTACACGTAGTGGCACTACGTATACCTAAGAGATATTACCGGAGGATATTTAGGGCGCTTATTCTTTTTCGAAAACGCAAAGGATAGCAAATTCGTACATATGCGATTGCACAAGCCTTATCATTGACGTAGAAACAATATTGACCCCTTTATTTTCACTCAGATAATCATTAATCAGTTTTTCGACTGCTTCAAGAGGGTTAGGACCTGTAATTTCCGTTGTATAAAAGGTTTTTACAAAGGTAGTTTTCATTTTTTTATTTAAAGTTAAACAGAATTTGCAGCTTGTCAATGTTAAAATTCTATGGAAATTGCCGGTAATTTATAGCCTGATAATCCAATTCCACGAAAGGTTATTATTGCCGCTGTGCGGTGCTTTTTGATAGTGGATATATATGTAAATGTTGTCTGCCGTGCAATAATTGAAATTAGATGCATCGGTGCTGGTAGGCATTACTGTAAAGAAACCAGGTTTAACGTTAAGCCCGTGTGTTATCTTGAATACATTTTCGGTTCCGTCGGATGACGTTTGGTATGTACCTGTTTTTAAGATATTATCCGTTAAAAGAGCAGCCCAGCTATCACCATCATATACTTTCAAACCATTACTTGTCGTATCATAGACCAATTGGGCCTTTTCTGCTGTTGTAATGGAATCTGTCGTACTGATAACAGGAAATACTAGGCCCGAATTGGATATTTTGGCAATGATATTTGTACTGCCTCTTTCCCCGTACACAAATTGAAAACTATTATTGGTAGAAGGAAGGCGCAGGCGGAAATCTCCATTTGCATCCCCGGTAAATTTTTCCACAGATATTTCTCCATAATGTACATTGCCTCCGAATAAAGTATTGTTTCTGGCTGTGGTTCTCACACCACCGTTATCTATATCATCGCCTATCCATTCTACTGCACCCCATCCATTCCCTTTACCCTCAACGTCACCATAAAAAAGTCCTTTGTGGATCGACCATTCTCCTACCCAGCATTCCACAACCCCGTTATATTCAATAGCTGTTCCATACTGGTAGGGGTATATCATAAAATCTCTGGCAGTACTTTCGCTGACACTGGTACTACCAAATACGTTATTAGGGTGCCGGATCCTGAAAACCGGGATATTCCTACCTTCAGCCCAGGCAGTAGGGATGCCGGCATAAGGGAGCATGCGGTCGTAGGTAAGCGCACTAAGCCCCTGAATATTCCTTTCTATGGAAATGAAAGAACCTGTATCAGATTCGGCTCTTACAATCAGCGCCGTGTCAAACCTCGCCTGGCCGTTAACCCTCATTGCCGACTGTTGATCTGCAATGGCATTATTTACAAGGAGCGTTGACCGGGTAAGGATATTGCCATCACCGTTTATAACAAGGCGCTCATTTGCATTTGTATAAAATGACCAGAATGAACTGTCGCTTAGGTAAAATGTTGTGGATAGGCCCTTATTGCCGTTTCTGTTTACCGGTTCTATCAATGCTCCTTTTGTGATACTATCCAATGGCGAAAACTCTATCGACTCATTGCCGTTAGACATAATGATTTTTGCGTAGGGGTTGGTCGTCGTGTCTGATTGGAAAATGAAATAATTTGTATAGTTATGATTTTTAGCAGTTAATGTCGCAGAAAGTAAAATGCCGGGAAATAAGAGTATTAAATAGTGTAGCTGTTTTATCATTCGATTCATTATGGGTTTAAATATAGACTCCCTTTCTTACCAAGAGTTTGAAGTAAGATTCACTTTTTTTAAAAAAGGCTGCTTCCTGAATACGAATCAAATGTTCTTTGTTTGAAGTTTATTGGGTGGTGCATAATGCTTAAGACAGCGCAATCTCGATAACTTGCTGCATTGTTTTAACATAGTGAAACCTAATGCCCTTAATGAATTGAGGGTTTATCTCCAACACATCTTTCTCATTCTGCCAGCACATAATTATTTCCTTTAACCCTGCCCGTTTGGCTGCCAATACTTTTTCTTTTATGCCGACAACGGGTAAAACCTTGTCTCTTAGGGTTATTTCTCCTGTCAAAGCCAGGTATGATTTTTACTTTCCTG
>CAZKPH010000160.1:0-5805 GCA_964554605.1 uncultured Ferruginibacter sp. | reverse complement strand
GATATTTCCTGCACAGGGGCGAGGGTATTGATGAAATACTTTCGCCTTTTTGTTTTGTAATAATTTATTGAGTCAGTATGATAAAAATTTATTCTTGTTTCTTAATGCTTGTACTTATGCTTTTGCTGTCCTGTAAGCCTAAAAGCAAACCTGTGAACCCGTCCGTACTCAAAATGGAATTGATGGATACGGACCGGGCATTTTCAAAAATGAGCGAAAAACGCGGAATGAAAGCGGCTTTTATTGAATTTATCGATAGTAACGGTGTATTATTACGGCCCCATACATTGCCTATTGTAGGCGGGGATGCCGTATTTTATATAACTCAGGGCAATGATACTTCATACACAATGACATGGGAGCCTAGCGGTGGCAATGTGGCATCGTCGGGGGACCTGGGATATACGTATGGCGTGTACTCTGTGAAACCGCATAATGCTGATAAGGTTTTGTATGGCACTTATGTAAGCATCTGGCGAAGGCAGAAAGATGGGCGATGGAAATTTGTTTTAGATACGGGCAATGAAGGAATAGGCGAGGAGGAGGGAGAAGATGTGACAGAGTAAAGAACATTAACAATAACTAAAAAATTATTAGCCTTTATCTACCAACATATTTCGTTTCTTTGCTAAAATTTCGCAAAAGAATGAAGAAAAAAATTGCGCTGGTAACAGGAGGCTATTCCGGAGAAGCTGTTATTTCATATAAAAGTGCCGTTACTATCGAAAATAATCTGGACAACAAGAAATGGGATTGCTACAAAATCGATATACATCCTGACGGATGGTTTTATATGGGGCCGGGAGAAATAAAATTACCTGTTGATAAGAATGATTTTTCGATAATTCTTGATGGGAAAAAACTGCTTTTTGATGCTGTGTTGATTGGCTTACATGGCACCCCTGGTGAAGATGGTAAACTGCAGGGGTATTTTGACTGCCTGAATATACCTTATACTTCCTGTGATGCCGCTACTTCCGCTCTGACATTTAATAAGCGGTATACTGTTGCTGTTGCTGCATTTGCCGGTATAAACGTAGCAAGATCGATGCACATATTCCATCATGCTCCTGTTTCCGCTGAAAATATACTGAAGGAACTTCGTCTGCCTGTATTTGTTAAGCCGAATAACGGCGGCAGCAGTATTGGTATGAGTAAAGTATCGGAACCCCCGGCCCTGGAGCCTGCTTTACTCAAGGCGTTCCATGTTGATGATCAGTTATTGATAGAAGAATACATAAATGGCAGAGAGTTTACGGTGGGTGTTTTTAAATACAAAGGCAAGATTATTGTATTGCCCATAACTGAAATTATTTCTGAAAATGACTTCTTCGATTATGAAGCAAAATATCATGGATCTAGTAAAGAAGTAACACCAGCACTGCTCGAGGAAAATATTGCGGACAAGATACGTGATGCAGCGAAAGACGTATATATGATATTTAACTGCAGAGGTGTGGTACGTATTGATTTTATTGTTAACGAAGCGAATGGGAAACCATACATGCTTGAGATCAATACTGTCCCCGGCCAGAGTGAGGCCAGTATTATTCCTCAGCAGGTAAAAGCAATGGGATGGTCATTGAAGGAATTTTATTCGGCTTTGATTGAAGAGTGTTTTTAACTTTATATATTTGGAAAACCAAAATCTTCTTTTTGTTCATTTTTCTTAAAAAGATTCCGAGTGTTTAAATTCATAACGCATCGTTCTTTTGTTACAAACCTGGTAGCAGCAATAGTCCTGGTATTGTTACTGGTATTTGTTTTTCTGCAAACATTGAGTTGGATAACACGTCACGGCGAATATCTTACTGTTCCAAATCTTGTAGGGAAGAGTACACCGGAGGCTGTAAAATTGCTGGAGAGCAAGGGGTTTGAAGTAATGATACAGGATTCGGTATTTACAGATACCGTCCCGAGAGGAACGGTTATCAAGCAATTGCCTGACCCAAATTCTACTGTAAAGGTGAACCGTATTGTTTTTTTAACAGTTAACAGGTTTACGCCTCCTATGATTGAGATGCCGAAACTGGAAGGGTTGAGCATGCGATTTGCGTTGGATATGCTGGAACGGAACCATCTGCAATTACAGGATACAGTGTTTAAACCTGATTTCATGAAAGGTTCTGTATTGGAACAACAATACAATGGGGTACGTATCACTCCGGGAACAAAATTACAGTGGGGAAGTAAAATAACGTTGGTGATAGGAGCCGGGCTGGATGATAAACAGATGCTGGTGCCTGACCTTGTAGGAATGACATTGGGAGAAGCAAGGCCTCTGTTGGAACAAGAAGGTATTGGCATAGGTGCAATCATTGCTGAAGGGGTTGTAAAAGATTCGGCTGCGGCATTTATTTTTAAACAAAACCCCGAAAAACTAAATGAGGAGAAAGAGCCTAATTTCATACAATCCGGGCAGTTAATGGATGTATGGATATCGGCCCAAATGATTTATTTGAAAGATACATTGAACAACAATAATAAAACCGAATAGAAACTCATGACAACGATTACACCGGAAGAATTAAAAGCACGGCTTGATGCAGGCGAAAAAGTGAATATTGTAGACGTAAGGGAACCACATGAAAATGCTGAGTTCAATATAGGCGGCCCGCTTGTGCCATTGGGCAAGATACAGTCATTGCAATTGGATGAACTGGAAGAATATAAAGACCACGAATTGATTGTTTATTGCCGGAGTGGCAACAGAAGTGGTCAGGCCTGCCAGATACTGGATAGTGCGGGGTTTACAAATACAAAAAATCTTGTTGGTGGTATGCTTGCCTGGCGTGAAAAATTTGTATAGAGCAGGAAACTATATATAAAAATTATAAAGGGGTATCATACATGATATCCTTGTATGCAACTTTTATGAAGCCTCTAAAATTGACAATATTATTTTTATTGACACTTTTTTTTGCTGCGCAAGCTCAAACGGACAGGACTGACATTCTTATTAGCAAGCTGGACAACAGTAAACTTGTTGGGGTCTGTAATTACGTGTGGGTCTTAAAAAATGGTTGTAAAGAAGCAGACACCTTAATTTCTATTGGCAAGACAAGACAACAAGATCTGACTACACTTTATTTAAAACTGTACGACCTTTTGACTGACACAACGAAAGGAATTGTATCACATTATATCTTGACCAATATAGTTTACGCTGACAATATAACTTCAGGAAGCATCTATTATGACGATGAGGACGGGACACTGGAATATAATTATAGTGGGCTACGTTTCTACGAAAATAAATATAAACGAATGTTCACAGACAAAAGCGAACTTGAACACAACAAGAAAGTTTGGACAGCTATTCTTAAACAAATGAAAGTTCTTAAATAAAGCTGCATACAACATGGGGTTTTCTGCTATGCTGGCTGACGAATATATCCTGATCGTCCCGTTCGCTTATCAACTGTAGCTCGGGCTAGACGAATAAAGCCGAGCAACAGAATATAATTTCAACTACATTAACTTTACTCAGCTTCGGTTCGGGCTGACGAATCACAGAATATCAGCACAGCAGAAAGCCCTGGCCCTTTATAGTACTTTAACTTGCCGGGGCGGATCAGGCTTTATTTGCCTGCGGTACCAGATCTGTAAGGTCCTTTATGAAAACAGGCTGCCCACTGTCACAACTTTTTCTTGCTGCAATTCCTATAAGGCAGGCAAATGAACCGTCTCGGGTACCGGCAGCTTGCCTGTAAATATCCTCTTTGCTTCTGAAAAGCATTTCTTTCATCAGTTTATCGCCGCCACCATGCCCACCTGGTGTAATGGGTATCTGTATAAATTCGGGTTTCCCGAAGTTCTTTGTGTACATCAATTCATCATAATCGTGTTTTACAGGGGCATTACTTTCCTGTATCCATGCTTCCAGCCTCCCCTCGGTACCGTTGAATGCAATCCGGTACCCTTCGTAAGGGGCATACGTAACAAGCGAATAGCTTACCTGTACTCCATTGGCATATTTGATAGAAGCGCCCATCTTGTCAAAAATATTGATATCTTCTTTCCATACGCATCCGTCCCGCAGATACCCGTCGAATTTTTCATTATCTGCATACAGCCGCATAAGCCTGTCGTCTTTTGTAATATCCCAGAAGAACTTACATTTATCCTTAAGTCCACAAGTTCTGCAATTTGTGCCTCTGAACGGATTATTTTTTCCATAGTGTTCCAAATCGCCGAAGGCGAAAACCTCTATAGGATCAGAGTCCAGCCACCAGTTGAGAAGGTCAAAATGGTGAGTGGCTTTGTGTACCCACAGGCTTCCGCTTTTTTCGCGTAAGCGGTGCCATCTTCTAAAATAATCAGCCCCGTGGTGGATATCGAGGTACCAGTGGAAATCCACTGACGTAATTTTACCAACAGCGCCCGCACGTAGCATTTCCCATATCCTTGTCCGTTGTGGCGAGTAGCGGTAGTTAAATGCAACTGTAATTTTTTTCCCAGTACGTTTTTCTGCATCAAGTATTGCCTGGCATTTCTTTTCATCGGTTGTCATGGGTTTTTCCGTTATGATATCCGCACCCATTTCCATTCCTTTAATAATAAATTCATCATGAGTGGCATCTACGGTTGTTACAATAAGTACATCAGGTTTTACGGTTTTCATCATTAGTTCAAAGTCGGTAAAAATAGGGCAGCCAGCACCCATTAATTTTTTGCCGGCTTCCACACGGCCTTTATTGATATCGCAAAGGCCGACAAATTCGATGCTATCCCCGAAGTCCTTCAAAAGGTCTTTCCCCCACATACCTGTACCTCTGTGCCCTGTACCAACCATAGCAAACCTTTTTTTGTTTACCTGAAATATTTTTTGAGTTTCGGCCAGAACCGGGTTGATAAGCATGCTTCCGGCAATAAGTGTTCCTGTAGTTTTAATAAAATCTCTGCGGTCAACGTTAGCAGGTTTCATATAGCAGTTTTTTCTTGTGAGAAGTATAATTATTGCAATTCGGTGAAAGTGTTCTATTAAAGTTAAGGCAAAAAAATTGTTTCGTTAATGCAAAAAATATATACCTTTGCGCCAGTTAATTAATAATCGACACAACATTGGAAAATACATATATCCATAATATCAATACAGTATCTGGAGCACTTTGTTCCCGGCCGATTATTGATAGTGTGACCCGACCCCATTCCCGACGCCGACCTGGTTGCTGATAGGCCGAGCATTATATTACAATGCCCCTGTCAGTGGATAACCCCAGAACCATCCTCATATTCTTTAATCCTATTTCAATTCTTAAAGTTGGGAAATAATAACATTATAATCAGGGCAGCAGAATCAGGCGATTGTAAATACGCAGCAATTATTACCGAAGAAATGGCTTCATCTGCAAAGGCCAGGGGGACAGGCATAGCGAAAAGATCGCCTCAATATATTGAAGAAAAAATTGCTCAGGGCAAAGCTGTTATCGCTGTTACTGCCGAAGGCGAATGGGTAGGCTTTTGCTATATTGAAGCATGGGGCCATAACCAGTTTGTTGCAAACAGTGGCCTTATCGTAGCGCCACCTTATAGAAAAACCGGTGTTGCCAAGGAAATAAAACGGAAAATATTCAACCTCTCCCGGCAAATGTACCCCGATGCAAAGATATTCGGGTTGACGACGGGATTGGCTGTAATGAAGATCAATTCCGATCTGGGCTATGAACCGGTTACTTACTCTGAACTTACCGATGATGAGCAATTCTGGGCAGGATGCAAGAGTTGTATCAATTATGATATCCTTATGAGTAAGGATAGAAAAAATTGCCTTTGCACGGCAATGTTGTATGATCCTGCCGATCA
>CAZKPH010000159.1:0-5837 GCA_964554605.1 uncultured Ferruginibacter sp. | reverse complement strand
AAAGTACAGATTGCCCGATTATGAGCCATACGGTAATGAAATATAAAGTACTTCCACATGTGGAAAAGGGCGCCCCTTTGTTTTTTGTTTTGATAGATAACCTTCGGTACGATCAATGGAAAAGCATTCAGCCCATCTTTGCTGAAACTTTCCGTATACATGAAGAAGAAACCTTTTATTCAATCCTGCCTACGGCTACACAATATGCCCGTAATGCGTTGTTTGCCGGATTGATGCCTATTGATATCGAAAAACAATTTCCTGTTCAATGGAAAAACGACGATGAAGAAGGAGGTAAAAACCTCAACGAAGAAGAATTTTTCAAAGAACAACTTAAACGGCTGGGCAAATCGGATATCAGGTATTCATATACAAAAGTTACCAATAATCAGGACGGGCAAAAATTAGTAGACAATATTCATAATCTACTTCAAAATGACCTGAATGTTATTGTATATAATTTTGTGGATATGCTGAGCCATGCCCGTACGGAAATGGAAGTACTCAAAGAACTGGCTGGCGATGAAACCAGCTACAGAAGTATTACGCATAGCTGGTTCGAACATTCTCCCTTACATCAGGCATTGCGTAAAATCGCCGACAAAAAGATTACGTTAATTGTGGGAACCGATCATGGCAGCGTACGTGTAAAAACTCCTGCAAAAGTGATTGGGGATAAACAAACTACTACTAACCTTCGTTATAAGCACGGAAGGAATCTTAACTACGAAACAAAAGATGTATTAGTTTTCCGCGATCCTCGTGAAGCAGGGTTGCCAGTGCCGAATGTAAATTCTTCTTTTATATTCAGTAAAGGAGACATTTTCCTCTGCTACCCCAATAATTACAATCATTTCGTCAATTACTATAAAAATACATTCCAACATGGTGGTGTGAGCCTTGAGGAAATGATTGTCCCAATTGTACGGATGACAAACAAATAATATAATTCACAGTTTGTGGAGAAACTTTTTTTTTATTCAGGCGCTAAATCAGGAAGTTGCAGCATAAACCGAATAAGAATAGGTTATAGGATATGAAATATACACAAGCCGTATTGGATAAGATTGAACGTATAGCCGAGGAGTCGGGGTATGTAATACGATATGAAAGAGGAAACTTTCAGAGCGGCTATTGTATACTGCAATCAAAAAAAGTGATAGTTTTAAATAAATTTTTACAAACTGAAGGCAGGATAAATACCATGATTGACCTGATGCCTCAACTCAACATAAATTTTGATGCATTGACCCATGAAAGTCAGAAAATGTATGATGAAGTGATGAGCCTCGAAATGGTTCGTTAACGGTATCCCCGCTTTTATATCTTCACATCTTGTTGTGCATTGCCCTCCGGTTACAATAACATTTCTCGGTACAGGTACCAGTAGTGGGGTACCTATGATAGCTTGTGACTGTGAGGTTTGTACCTCGCCGGATAAAAAGGATAATCGGTTACGCAGCAGTATCCTTGTTGAAAGCGGTCAAACCTCCCTTGTGATTGATACTACACCTGATTTCAGGTACCAGATGTTGCGGGCAAGAGTAAAAAAATTGGATGCGGTTATATACACACACCCTCATAAAGACCATATTGCCGGACTGGATGATGTGAAGTGTTTCAATTATTTTTCAAAGAAAGCGATGGAAGTATACGCCAACACGATCACCGAACAGGCGCTGAAACGTGAATTTGCTTATATTTTTGACGATGAAAAATATCCGGGAGTACCCGAAATAAATCTTAACCTGATTACCCTAAAACCTTTCATTATTGGGGATATACCCATAATACCCATACTGGTATGGCATTTGAACCTGCCTGTTTTCGGGTACCGTATAGGTAATTTTACATACATCACAGATGCTAATAAGATTGAGGAAGATGAAAAAAATAAGATTAAAGGGAGTGAAGTAATGGTTGTTAATGCACTGCGGCATAGAAAGCATATCTCTCATTATACTATCAGCGAAGCTATCGCATTAGTCAGAGAGTTGGAAGTACCTAATGCTTACTTTACACACATCAGCCACCAGCTTGGTAAACACGAAGTTGTCAATAGCGAGCTTCCTCCGGGAATGCAACTTGCTTACGATGGCTTGCAACTTTTTGTCCGGTAAATTCGACATATAATGGGCTATATGTTCCAAAAATATTCGAATGAAAGAAAAAAAGGACTCTTACCTGTCGTTCAGTAAACGTGAAAGGAATGGTGTAATTACCCTTCTTATTTCAATTGCAGTAGTTAGTTTTTTGCCCGTTTTTTTTCGTTTTTTTTCCGATAAAAATGGGGCGGATAAATCAGGGATAATAGTGTTTAGCGAAGAAATACAGTCTTTGCAGGTGAAGATGAAAGATAGTACAGATTTGAGATCGGGTAATAATTTCTATGAAAGCCGAAAGCCTTATGCTGGAAATGATATAAAAACCGATATGGCGGCTGTTCAGGAAGGTGGTCTTTTTTATTTTGATCCTAATACTCTCAATTCTGATGGATGGCGAAGTTTAGGAATACGGGATAAAACAATTCAAACCATTCAGCATTATCTTCAAAAGGGTGGTAGGTTTTACCAGCCTTCAGATATTGCTAAAATATGGGGAATACACGAAGATGAAGTCCGGCGGTTATTGCCTTATATTAGAATTTCACCTTTACCGAATCAGAAAAGCGAAAATAAATCCGTATCAGGCACCCTGTTATTTGAAAAAAGTACCCGGGAGATATCCCGTATAGAAATCAATACTGCAGACACAACGCAATTTATCAGCCTGCCGGGTATTGGTAGCAGGCTTTCGCAGAGAATAATAGCTTATCGAAATAAACTTGGAGGGTTCTATCGTATAGAGCAGGTTGCTGAAACTTATGGGCTGCCAGATTCTGTTTTCAGAAAAATATCACCAAGGCTCTTTGTAAATGCACAATTGGTACGGAAGATAAATATAAATACAGCTACTTCCGACGAAATGAAAGAACATCCTTATGTAAGATATGCTATTGCAAATACTATAATCCGGTATAGGTTACAGCACGGCATATTCAGGTCGGTTGAAGATGTTAAGAAGATAATGGCAATCACTGAAGATTGGTATGCTAAAGCATCACCGTATCTTACAGTGGAATAATTTTCGTAAGCATTACTCTCCGGAAGTACCGGGGAATAAACTGTCTACAGCACCGGCCATCATCGGAAATTTTTCTTTTACGAAATCCTTGATGGTTTCTAATGCTTTATAAGCCTGTTCTTCAGAAATGCCTGCATTTTCTGTGAGTCGTTGTATTAATTCCTGCATAGTAAATTTTTTAGGAGAAAAATTAGTTTATTCGGTATCATATCTGTCTACCCTTTCAATGCCGGGCAGAGCCTTTATTTTGTTTACCAGTTCATTTAATTCATCTTTGTCATGAACAAATATTTTTACATTGCCTTCAAATAAACCATCTTTGGCTTCAATACTCATGGCTGAGATATTGAATTTCATTTCGCCGCTAATGAGGTGCGTTATTTTGTGGATAACTCCAACTTCATCTAATCCCAGTATTCGTAAACCTGTAAGGAAAGATATTTCCTTGTTCTTTGCCCATCTTGTTTTGATTACCCTATGTCCATAATTTGCCATCAGCCTGGCTGCATTCGGGCAATTAGTGCGGTGTATCTTTAAGCCCTCTCCCGTAGAGATAAAACCAAACACATCATCACCAGGGATAGGGTTGCAACATTTGGCAAGCGTATATTGGAATTTGTCGCTGCTTTCACCAAAGATGATCAATTCATTATCCTTCTTTTGAAATGAACGATTGATGCTTTCAGGTTCTGCTTTATCCTCATGTTCTGTTTTTGCAGGTTTGGGAAAGAACAACCTGTCGCCGGATGCTGTAAAGTCTTTGATCTCTTTAAGATCGATCTTTTTTATTGCAATCTCATAAAGCAGGTCCAACGATGAGTGTAATTTGTAATAAGCAGCAAGCTCTTCAAGGTTATGTTGTGTGATCTTGCCTCCGATAGCATCCAGCTTTTTTTGAAGAATATACCTGCCTTCATCAGCTACTCTCCTTTTCTCTTCTTTCAAAGAATCTTTGATCTTCTGCTTTGCTTTGCTGGTAACAACCAGTTGCAACCATTCCTGGTGAGGTTTCTGTTTGGCGCTTGTAATAATCTCTATCTGGTCGCCGCTCTTCAGTTTATGCCCGATGGGAACCAATTTATGATTTACTTTGGCTCCAATACATTTGCCTCCGACAGCAGAGTGTACACTAAAAGCAAAATCGAGAGCGGTTGCTCCTATGGGGAGCATTTTCACATCGCCTTTAGGGGTATATACATAAATCTCTTCAGTCAAAAAAGAAGTTTTGAAATCCTGAAGGAAATCCAGTGAATTAGAATCGTTATTGCTCAATGCTTCACGTATCTGATGAAACCATTGGTCAAACCGGCTCTCCACAACAGTACCTTCTTTATATTTCCAATGAGCTGCAAGGCCTTTTTCCGCAATTTCATTTGTCCGCCTGGTACGAATTTGTATTTCCACCCATTTTCCCTGAGGCCCCATAACGGTAGTATGAAGAGCTTCGTAACCATTGCTTTTAGGGTTGCTCAGCCAGTCTCTCAATCTTTCCGGCGATGGATTATACTCATCAGTAATCATACTATACACCTTCCAACAATCTTCTTTCTCTCTTTCTGGTGGCGAATCAACAATAATGCGAATGGCAAAAAGGTCATACACTTCTTCAAAAACAACGCCTTTCTTTTTCATTTTGTTCCAAATAGAGTGAATACTCTTTGGCCGGCCGAATATTTCAAAGTCGATATTGCTTTTTTCTAATTTCTCTTTGAGTGGTCTTATGAAATCATTGATATATCTTGTTCTCTCTCTTTTGGTGTCCTGCAGTTTCTGCGCAATCAGGCGGTAGGTTTCAGGCTCCAGGTATTTCATCGAAAGGTCTTCCATTTCTGTTTTAATGGCATACAGCCCCATTCGATGTGCCAGGGGTGCATACACATAAACGGTTTCGCTGGATATTTTCAGTTGCTTTTCCCGTTTCATGCTATCCATAGTCCTCATATTGTGCAGCCTGTCTGCCAGTTTAATAAGGATTACCCTGGGGTCGTCAGTCAGGGTTAGCAGGATTTTTTTGAAATTTTCAGCCTGCTTGCTGGTATTAGCATCCATGACAGTACTTATCTTAGTAAGGCCGTCAACGATCTTTGCTATTTCATTGCCAAATTCCCGTTGTATATCATCAATAGTTATATCCGTATCTTCCACCGTATCATGCAATAATGCGCAGATAGTACTGCGCACCCCAAGTCCGATTTCTTCAACACAAATTCTTGCCACCGCCAGCGGATGGAGAATATAAGGTTCCCCGCTCTTGCGTCGCATCGTCTTATGTGCCTCGGCAGCCATTTCAAAAGCATCCCTTACAAGTTCCTTATCTCCCGGTTTGAGTTTGGGCTTCAACTCTTTCAGGAGGCCGCGGTACTGCCGGAGGATTTCTTTTTTTTCTTCTTCCTCATTAAGTGTATATGCCGGTATAATTTCCTGTGTTTCCATCGTATAGCAACGAATTTACGGAAACAATTCTGTTTTTGACTTTTGAATAAATGCCTTACCTTTGCACCCCTTAAAAGGAGTATGCTAACACCCGGATGTGGCGAAATTGGCAGACGCACCAGACTTAGGATCTGGCGGAGCAATCCATGTAGGTTCGACCCCTATCATCCGGACTAATAAAAAAGTTGACACGTTGATGAGTTGATAAGTTGATTGAACTCTATCAACATTTTCAGCCTGTCAACTTTTCTTTAATACCTGATAAATTATGGCAACAGTAG
>CAZKPH010000158.1:0-5873 GCA_964554605.1 uncultured Ferruginibacter sp. | reverse complement strand
ACCAATGTATCTCCCCTGGGAATTAAGTTTTACTAATAAAATGTATTAACTTCGGTAAGCATTGATAATCCTGAATTACTTATAATATGAAAAAATTTTTACTCATTTCCCTTTCCATAGCTTTTTTTGTACAGACATCCACAGCCGAATTCGGTGCCTGGGCATCGGCTATTTACCTTAATACTAATGGTACTTCCAAATTTTACAGCACATTATTGCAGGGAGACCCTAATTCAATAGGAACTACCAACTATGGTGGGCTGCTAGGTTCTTTTGAAGCTGGCAGCGGAGATTTTTCCATACGGGGTGCGGAAATAAAGACATACAAAAATAACGGGGGGAACGTATGCGGTGCCACTCTATATTATACAGTCTACCCGCAAGGTGCCAGGCCCGCTTCGCCGGTATTTTCGCCAATAACTCTCAATTTCTATTGCGATTGGGGCAGTGACGGCACTTTTAATAGTTGTGGCGGAGGCACCTGTACCAACGGTAGTGATCAAAAATGGCAAAAAGTCGATCAGTCAATAGATCTGACACAATATGCGGTTGGTACTTATGTGTTGGAATTATATTACCAGCTATCAGGTTCTGCTACATCGGGTGGCTGCAATGAAGACCGTTATGACAGTAATTCAGGCAATAATTACACCGCTACTTTTACAATCACTCCTCCGCTTGCTATCCATTTCTCGGGATTATCCGGCTATGCCGATGGCTCGGCAATAAAATTGCAATGGAGTATTGAAGATGATGCAGATATCAGCAACTATGTTATTGAGAGGTCGCTGGATGGCATTCATTTTACGGAAGTAGCATCTGTGCCTTCCAGAAAAACGGAAGCTCCGTTTCTTTACACTATCTCCGACCTGTCTCCGTCTTATGGCGCAAATTATTATCGTATAAAAATGGTAAGTGTAGATAATAAGGTAACCTACTCACGCTTATGCAAGATCAGTTTTAACCTCCTGAATGGAGATATAAAAGTTATTATGGCACAAAGCAATTTTCTGCAAATAAAGTTGCCTGCTCCAATAACAGGCAAGGGGCGGTTATTATTGATTGATAATATCGGCAGAAGGGTATTGGACAAACAACTAATCTTATCGGCTGAGAACATACTGTCTGTTAATTTGCCCGGCATTGCAAAAGGCGCATATCAATTGATATTTTCTGTTAAAGAGGAACAGCATCATGTATCTTTCATAGTCCCCTGAGAATAAACTTTTTTCTTGATATAAAGGCTATTGTTTCGGCAATAGCCTTTTTTTGTGGAATAACTTTAACAAGCCGGAGAAGGTTTGTTTAAATAAAATTGCTAATTTTGCTTTTGACCAAATGGTCAAACCAAATTATCAAACCATGTTATTGCATCACGAAATTGAAAATAAGATACTTGCGGCAGCCCGGAATGAATTTGAGGCAAAGGGGTACAATGGTGCCCGCATGCAGGCTATAGCTGATACGGCTGGCATCAGTAAGGCTTCGCTTCATTACTATTTTCGGAGCAAAGACAATTTATTTACAAAGATTTTCAATGATGCGCTGGATGAGTATGTGCCATTGGTAAGTACCTGGGCTGACGACAATCTTACCTGGGAAGAAAAGGTACGCCTGTTTACAAAATCGCTGATTGCATTCATAAAAGAAGGGCGTATGCTTTTTCTGATCAGGGAGATAAACCGGAATCCTGAATTATTAAATGAGAGAATAAAGAGGGCTAAGGGGCATAACAAGTTTGTCGCTCATTTCGATGGCTTGCAGCAGCAGGGTGTTGTTGGAAATATTGATACCCGGTTCCTGTTTATTTTTCTGCAATCATTATCCTTCTTCCCTTTTATTAACAGGCTAATGTTTGCCAAATCACTACGGATGACTCCTCGCCAGTTTGATGAATTTATGGAAGGGTATGCAGAGCCTATGGCTGATTTTTTTATTAATGCTATAAAAAATAAGTAATGTTTAAAGGAATATTGATCGCTTTTTTAGTTGTTTTGACGTATGCAGGTGTGCATGCGCAGCAGGCAGTTACACTGGAGGACTTGCTGGCAAAGGCTGTCCAGTATTATCCTCTGGCCAGGCAAAAGGAATCTATAAAAAATCTTGGAGACGAGAATATCCGTATCCAAAAGAAAAAAGAGGACCCTGTGCTGGATGTTGCCGGGCAGGCTACTTACCAGAGTGAAGTTACGGCTATTGATTTTCCGGGTATACCAACTCCTACAAAAGATAATTACGATATCGGGCTGGAACTTAGGTACCCGTTGACAGATTTTGGCATAAACAGTACCAAACGGAAACTGGAACAATTAAAAACGGGTTTAAGCCTTGATCAGAATGAGGTAGATAATCTGAAATTGAAAGACCGTGTCACAAACCTTTTCGGTAACATTCTGTTGCAACAGGAAAATAAAAAGATACTGCTACTACGTAAAGCAGAATTGGAATCGCAACATGCAAAGATTGTTGCTGCCGTTTCCGGCGGAGCCGTTTTAAAATCCAATCAGCTTGTATTCGAATCAGAGATATTAGTGGCCGAACAAAAGGTAGCGGATGTTGATGCCGTATTACAGGGGCTATTGTCCGAATTGTCACTGGTCACCGGAGTTTCGTTGAACATGCAAACAGCTTTTAGCCTCCCTGTCGAAAGCAAACAGGAATGGCAGGTAGTCCGTCCGGAACTGAATGTTTTTAAATCACAATTATCCATCCTGAATTCTCAGCAGGATTTGCTAAAAAGGGAAAGCAAAGCTCATTTGTTTGTTTTCGGGCAGGGTTATTATGGCCGTCCGGGATATAATATCCTGAATTATGACTTCAGGCCGTACGGTATAGCAGGACTGGGCATTAGTTGGAATATCAACGACGTATCGCTGCTGAAAAACAAATTAAAATCATTGGATATCAACCGCCAGATGGTACAGCAGCAGCAGGAAATATTCAATATCAATTTACAGTCTGCCTTAGCGCAAAAACAGGCTGAAATTGATAAGTATCCGTTAATTATTTCAAAAGATGAAGCCATTGTTTCCAAAAGGAAAGAAATAATGAAAGTGGCATCGAGCCAGCTTGAGAACGGCGCCATTACTTCAACGGAGTTCATCACAGAGTTAAATGCAGAGAATACTGCAGAACTCAACCTGGCATTCCATAAAGTGCAGCAGGTATTTGCAAAAGAACAATACAGGTCTCTGACCGGGAATTAATGTTTATTTTAAAAAAATGAAAATATGCAGGAAGAAACAGTAAATACAAGAAAGATCAAACCACGGAATATTGTAATCATTGCCATCGCTTTGCTGGTTACAGGGTTCTTTGGTATCAAAACATGGATAAGGGCACAGCATCACGAAACAACGGATAATGCTCAGATAGACGCTACGATTATTTCCGTTCGCAGTTCTGTATCTGGCTATGTTAAAGAAGTGCGGTTCATGGATAACCAGTTTGTGAAAAAAGGAGATACGCTATTGGTCATAGACGACAGGGATTATCGTGCAAAGGTAATACAGGCAAGAGCTTTGCTTCAGAGCGCCGAAGTGCAGACGGGTATATCCAGGTCTTCTGCAGAGGCGGCTTTACAAAATGCATCAGCTTCGTCGATCAATTCAAATGCTTTGCAGGCAAATGTTACAGCCGCACTGGCCAGGCTGACAAAAGCGCAGAAAGAACAGGCACGGGCACAAAAAATGTTTGGAGACGGCGCTGCCACGCAACAGCAGCTCGATGCTGCCAATGCAGAATTACAAAGCGCTACAGCATTGAGGGATATGGCACAAAACCAGTACATGTCTGCCCGCCAGGCGGCAACAGGTTCTCAGTCTTCGGCAAATGCACAGCAGGGGCAGACAAGTGTGGCGGCAGCATTGGTGCAACAACGCCTCGCTGAACTTCAACTGGCAGAAACACAACTTATGTATACTGCTATTGTAGCGCCTTTCGACGGTGTGGTTTCGAAGAAGGCGGTAGAAGTTGGCCAATTGATACAATATGGGCAGCCGGTTTGTTCCGCTGTTGAAACAGCCGATTTGTGGGTAGTGGCAAACCTGAAAGAAACTCAACTCACAAAAATCAAAGTTGGTGAAGAAGTTACTATAGACGTGGATGCTTACCCCGGTTTAAAACTGACAGGTAAAGTGGAATCTATAGGGGGCGCTACCGGGGCACGTTTTTCTTTACTGCCTCCGGATAATGCTACCGGCAATTTTGTAAAAGTTACACAGCGTGTACCGGTAAAGATCCGTCTGGGCAAGTGGGATAATAAGCAATATATGCTGGCGCCCGGTATGAGTGTATTTGTAGATATAGAAACCCGTTGATCATGCAGGATAAGGAAATTTCCATATACCCGGTCGGGGCAGAGAGGGCTATCCTGATACTTACAGCCATCAGCGCCTCATTGTTGCAGCTTATCGACACTTCTATCGTAAATGTTTCCCTGCGGGAAATAAGCGGCAGCCTCGGGGCTACCACCACAGAGATAGCATGGACCGTTACGGCTTATGCCATCAGTAATGTGATCATGATACCGTTGGCTAGTATGCTGAATAATTTTTTCGGGAGGCGCAATTATTTTACGCTTTCTATCATCATATTTACAGTGGCCTCTTTCTTTTGCGGTACTGCAGATTCTTTGTTCATGCTGGTATTGTGGCGTTTCATACAGGGGATAGGCGGAGGTGCGCTTATTACTACCAGCCAGACCATCATTGTGGAGGCTTTTCCCCCCGAAAAGATGAGCCTGGCCAACGCTATATTTGGCGTGGGCGTTATCCTCGGGCCTACAATCGGGCCCACATTAGGAGGGTATATCACCGATAATTACTCATGGCATTGGATATTCTTTATCAATATCCCCATTGGTATCATGGCTGCGTATTTATCCTGGTCATTTGTAAAAAACAGGCCGGGAGCCAGGAGGCCCGAAAAAATTGATTGGGCCGGAATTATATTCCTGATCGTTGCAGTAGGTAGTTTACAGTATGTCCTGGAGGAAGGTACTTCCAAAGATTGGTTTGCCAGCAGGGAGATATTTATTCTTTCCATCCTGGCTGTTGTTGGTTTTATATTGTTCATATACCGGGAGTGGACTTACGGCCATCCTGCCGTCAATATCCGGTTACTGGCCAATTGGAATCTTGCATTAGGCTCTATACTCAATTTTATTGTCGGGCTTATACTCTTGGCCACCGTATTTGTGTTCCCGTTATTTGCACAGATAGGGTTAGGCTGGACCGCCACCATGACAGGGAACTTCCTCATTTCCGGGGCGCTCGCATCTGCCGTGTCTATGATGGTTGTAGGAAGGCTGATGACAAAAGGCTCCAACCCTAAAGTGATTATGAATATCGGAGCTGTAATGATATTCGGGTTTGCATTGCTAATGAGTTTTGCCTCTCCCGATTCTGCCGGTAAAAATTTCTTCTGGCCTTTTATATTAAGAGGCTTCGGTATCGGGTTCATGATGTCTCCTGCAATGGTATTATCCATGCAGGGGCTGAAAGGGACAGACCTGGCCCAGGCTTCCGGGTTGAGCAATATGATACGCCAGTTGGGAGGTGCAGTAGGTATTGCTATTATGAACGTATTCCTGGAACATCAGAATGCCGTCAATGATAATCATCTTTTGCAGCATTATAATATTTTCAACGACAATTTCCAGGACAAAGTAAACCTCCTCACGCAGAATTTTGTTTCCCAGGGATACTACAAAGAAGATGCACAGCAGATCGCTTATAAATTGCTGGACCTTTCATTGTTCAGGCAGCAGTCCATCATAAGCTACGATAATGTTTTCTGGACAGTAGGGCTGTCTGTACTGGTTTGTATTCCCATAATTTTGCTGATAAGAAATAAGAAAGAAAAAAATACCG
>CAZKPH010000157.1:0-5891 GCA_964554605.1 uncultured Ferruginibacter sp. | reverse complement strand
CAAAGATAAGGACTAGCTGCCAGTAGCCACAATAAAAAAGCCTCTGCAAAAATGCAGAGACTTTAACAAACAACTCCCCTGAATTAAAGGCTTTTTGATAAAGTACACCTTAATGTTTGCCTATATTAAAAACCCTGGAAAGGTTAAAGCCGAAAAGGATATCCCCTTTGCTCCATTTTCCGTTTGTTTCAGACACAAAGCCTTTTTCTGTCATTGCGGTGGAATTTGTGAAATGCAACTGGAATACATGCCCTCCTGTTTCGATATCAAAACCCAGCGACAACGAATTGACTGACCCGGATATTTTGTGGCCGGGTATCTGATAATAATACTCTGCATTGAAACTTACCCTGCGTGTCAGCTTCTGCCGCCCTCCGATGCCAATTGCATAAATATCATTGGGGTCTGAAGCCAGGTTTGCCAGGTTCCGGTGAATATATGTGGGCATTAATTGCAAAGAAGTACTTTCGGAGAATTTCCTTGCTATTATAAGCTGGTGGGCAAAGGATAGCCTGGATGAGAAATAATTTTTCTGGTCGGGGTTTTCCCATTTAAGTGTTTTTATGGCAATGGTAGGCACATAACTAAGCGAAACAGGCATTTTTTTAAACCCTGTAGACTGCCGTAATATCTTGTACTTGAAGAAAGCGTCGTAAGTTTTTTGGAAGGATGATCTGCCGGCACCCACCATTAACCGGTTAGATATCCCGTAATCAAAATCCATTTTCATAGTGGCATTATCCAGCCCAAACAAGGCATAAGCACCGTTATTGAGCGTACCGAAACGATGAGATATCCTTACGTCCAGTACGTGTTTGCCGACATTTTCGGATGAGTGTCCATTGATAAGGCGGGTGGTCTTGAACGTTGCAGTAACATATTCGGTTTGATTACCGGCTTCTTTTTTTGCTTCATTCTCCAGTTGGCTCATTACATCTGTTGTATCCTGCGCCTTTAGGGTATTTATGAAATACCCGGATAAGACACACCCTATAAGGAGGATCATTTTTTTCATACTACTGATTTTTACTAAAGGCTATTTTTTTTCGTATTTACAGGAAACAGTCAGTTCTATTGTTTTTTGGACTGTTTGCTGTACAATTTTTGGTATACTGATATTATAGTCGGAAAGAGTTACAATAAATTTTGATTCGGCGGATATCTTTCCTGATTTTACGGTAAGCGTACCCGGGACTGATATATTTTTTGTAACACCATGCATATTCATGTCGCCTTTTACTATTACTTTATAAGTGCCATCTTTGGTGAGGTCGATTTTTGTTATATCCTGCACCTGCCCTTTAAAAGCAGATTTGGGATATTTGTCGCTCTCCATATAGTTTTCGTTAAAATGCTCTTCCATTAATGGTTTGGGGAAATGAAAACTCTTTACAGCTACGGAAAACTGTATATCACCCGTAAGCGTATTCAGCACGGATAATACCTGGTTGTTATCTGCCTTTATATCTTCCATACTTGTTTTGGAAAACATGGATATGGATGCATTCTTGGTAAAATATACCTGTGACCAAGCCGGCGAAGCAAGAACAAACAACGTAACTACTAATAGTATTTTTTTCATATTCTGATGTTTATTGTACAACCTGATTGAATGTTTGTTTGAAATTTTCCGATTCAAACCTTATAACATAAATTCCTCTCATTACTGGCACGGGCATCCAGACCGTATTAATCCCTGAAGATATTTTAGCCGTAGTTTTATATACTATTTTCCCGGAAATATCTGTAATGCTGATATTCATTTGCCGGATTGCATCGCTTAATATGTCGTACCTCGCCGAACTTCCTGATGCCAGTGGCACCACGGACTTGCAGGAAATATGCACATGATTGGCTGTATTCAGGATTGTTCGTGTGGCGGAATAATTTATTGCGCCATTTTTATCGATTGTTTTTATTCTGTAATAAATATTTCCTGTAATTGCGGTATTATCAGTGTAGGAATAATTAACTGTTTGGAAAGAATTGCCCGAAGCCCGGATATCACCAGCAGGCAACCAGTTGCTGCCATCCATACTGCGTTCAATAACAAAATGGGATGTATTTAATTCCTGCTGAGTAACCCATTTTACTAACACATTACCAGAAGCATCTGTTTCGACAGTAAAGGCGCTCATTGTTACCGGTGTTGTTGAGAGTTCGGAAACGGTTAAATTCACAGACCCTGAGGGGCTATCGCCACTTGTGCCGCCATTGCCATTCACGGCCATACCTACTCCATAAAAGGTAACACTGCCAGTACCGGCAGCGGGTGCTGTCCAGGGAATGCTAACTGTATATGAAGAAGGGCCTGTTGTTGTGGCGGCCAATGCGGCAGATTGTTCAACATAATTTCTTGATTTCACAACATTGTTTTTAAGCCCCCCCGGCATTGTACCCCATCCATTTACATTGGTATGTACTGTAGATTGTGCACACATTACTGTAAACCCATATTTGGGAGATCCGCTCGTAGAAGTAATAGTAAGTTTTAAAGTATATGCAGAACCTGGAGAATAGGATGTAATAATATTAGAGCCACTCATTAATGTAAGCGTAGTGGAAGGCCCGTAAGAACCGCCGCTATGGCAGTTTGCGCAGGTGCCGCCGCTATTGTCCCAGGAAGCTCCGGAATAACCGGAGCCACTTTTGAGGGAAGCTCCTCCCGGATACGTTGCAGAAGCTGTAGCACAATAATCCTGCTTTGCCCGGAAACTAAAAGAAACGATGCCCAATACCAGGGCAATCAATGATGCTATGTAAAGTTTTCTCTTCATATATTTTTTAATTGTTGGGTGCTCCTGAACTAATCCAGCATTTGATCTTTGATATTTCATCCACATTCAAAGGCCCTGATGGGGGCATGGATTTATTTACAACGACGGCTGTGTTTATATTGCCTTTAGCGCTATTTATTTGAGAATAGTTGGTAAGTATGAAGCCGCCTGCGGCACCATCGGCATCGTGGCACCCCCCGGTTGCGCATTTTGTTTGAATCACCGGGTTTACATCAGTAGTAAATGTTGCGGATATTTGCCCGCAATCAACTGTGGCGTTGCTGTTCGGATAAAGAAGCTCGGCCTTGTCGTAATAACAACCGGAATAAATTATCGTACAACCAAGCACCATTATGGAAAGGGATACTTTGGATAATAAAAATGATTTCATAGTATGATTTTTAATTATTGGGAGCGCCTGCATCAATCCAGTTCTTTAATTTGGTTATTTCGCAATCAGGCATTTTCGGTGCCTCATCGGGCATTGGAGAATATCCTTCGGCATGGTCAATGGCCCCTTTGAAATCGCCAGGAAAATCCGTAACGTAAGCACTAAGGCTGGCCCAATCATTCAGATAAATGCCCCCGTTTTCTTCTGTTGAATTTTCCTTATGGCAGCCGGTACAATATGCATCCATAATAGGTTTTACATCTTTGCCATAAGTATAAGAAGAAGTATTGCAGGCAACCACTAACGGATCATGCTTACAAGAGGAAAATGCAATTAAAATAACAGCTATAGCAAAAAAAGATTTCAGTAATTTTTTCATAAGTATAGTTTAAATAGGTTTTTATTTTACCAAATGGCATCTTGTGAGATAAACATCTCCCAATATTCCGAGATCCTTGTCTCCTTCGCCTATGCCTTTGCAGATGCCCTTTATGGTTACCTTATCACCAGAGCTGACACCCGGGATTGTATTGGCAGCTTCAGCCGTACAATTGATATAAGCCCCTTCAATACCTGTGCTGATTTGTACGACAATAAGATTTTGCTGATTGGCAGAAACAGCATTTGCTATACCACTTACGGCTACTATTTTGCCTGTGAATTTTGTTTTGGCAGAAATGGTGTCTTTACTGTAAGCAGTATACAAATCAGTTGCAGACACGGGAATTGCCGAAGCTTTTTCAATATTTACTTCTCCTTTATTCCATAAATAATAAGCAGACCCCGCACCAACAGCCACTATTATGGCCAGTATGGATATTATCCATTTTTTCATTGCCAGCATTTTTTTAGTAAAGAAAAAAAGCAGAAAGAGATTAGCGCTGCCTCCTGCAAAATGTGCCTTACCAAATAGATGTTATACCATTAAAAATGGTTGGGAACGGGTAGTAAAGTTTATGTAAAACAGTTGTTAAAGAGGTACATCTCTTTCATTCTCCCAGCTTGCCCTGATATTCAGCCTTTTGTCTACAACTACGGCTTTTTCAGGTTGTTTTTTCTCATGATAATTGCCTGGATCCCAATGCCCGTTGTTATTTTCGTCATATAGGATCCGAAGTTCGTACTCTCCGGGAGGAAATAATTTATCCCGCCACTGCGGTGCTGTTATGGGTACGGAACGGATTATAACATTTTCAGCATTTACAAATTGTACCACTGCATGTACGGAAGGATTATAGTTATTGAATCTCAGAAGGATATCCCCGTATTCGGAATTCTTTTTTGTCTTAAAACTGAGTGTATCGGTTTTAGTTAAATGGCGCCCTAATGAATCGGTAACGGCTTCTTTATCAAGAATCAGCTTATAATAAGTATCCTCAGGCCATTTGTTTTTAATAACAATATTCTTGTTTGTGGTATCCATACACAAAGCTATTCCCATTATAGTTTTACCGGCAGTATCTGTGAGCATAATTTTGGAAGAGTCCCATTTTACAATCTTCGCTGAAAACTGAATTTCGAGATCCGAAAGCAGATCCTGGGATGCACTGCTAACCAGTGTTGTATAACGCAACCTTTTATCTGCCAGTTTTGAAGAAGGAGTTGAGCTAACCGGTTTTTTCCTATCTGATTCTTTTTCGGCCAGATAGGCGAAAAGTTTTATCGACTGTGTTTCGCTATTTACCAGTACTTCCTTATCGGCAAAAGCAAACATTTCTGTCGGGGAATTATACGTTTTGCTCCCATCGCCGTCTTTTAAAGCAAATATTTTAAAATATGAAGCTGGCAGGTACCTGAAAAGAAAATGCCCTCCACTATCAAGCCGGGCAATATAATCAGGTTTCCTCTTCTGTACAGCAGAATCATCTGCATAACGGTATAGCATGACGATAAGCGTACTATCCGGCTTGCCTGTTTCAGATACGGTAACATTGCCTGTCAGCGTAAATGAATCTATCTTAGTCCCGGTTGAAAAAACATAAGTATAGTTTCGGAAAGGGTTTCCTTCATTATTATCCCTGATCGAATTTCCAAAATCAATTGCATAGGTAGTATTTTCATGCAACGTATCTTTCAATTTTACCGTAACTGTTTTCAATTTATAATCGATAACCGGCGCCACGGCGGGATAGGGCGAAACAATAACATTTGCTGGAATGTCTTTTACATCCACATACTCATTAAAATTGAGCGTTATCTTATGTTCGGAAAAACCGGTAGTAAACTCTTTGGGAAATGCGCTGACCAGTTTCGGAGCAAGCGTATCTCTAGGGCCGCCTGTAGGTGCGCCGATTTGAGCACACCCTGTAAACAATACAGAAGCTGCGCTAAATAAAAAAAAGGCTATTGATAAATTAATAAACGTTCTAAATACATTCATGGTCTATAATATTCGTTATATCTCTTCAGTTTCTTGTTCGGAAATAACATGCAATATCTCCGCCACATTATTATTCTTTACAAAATTACACCAATGGCAATCTTCTTTACCGCATCCCGTATAAAAATCCCTCTCCTGTATTTTTTCCCAGACATATAAAACCTGCTGCTTAACCGTTTCTATATCCTGAGGTCCTATCACTATCTTCTCCTTCCTATATCGTTTATTATTATCGGGCTCTACGAAATCAAACTCGGTGCTGATTACTTTCCAATCCTTTTGCCCGTAATTATCCACTAATATCTTATAAAAGACAGCCTGCCGCCACTAATCGCCACCTCCT
>CAZKPH010000156.1:0-5910 GCA_964554605.1 uncultured Ferruginibacter sp. | reverse complement strand
CTATGGAAATGTTCCCGGATGCAGGGATGGGATTGCCTGTTACGCCACAGATTTCCAACAGGGTACTGCCATTTGTTCTTTTGCCGGGAGATGCAGTCTATACGCATTACAAAGGAGGCGGGTACCTCAGCTACGGTCCTACTGCGGCCATCTTTAGAAGAATTACTGTGCAGGGCCGGATAATATTTGAAAACGAATATGGTATCCTGGCAGACACACTCTTCAATATAAAAGTAGCATCTCATGCACCGGTAGTTTTTTTCCAGCGTGACCTGTTTTATTGGAGGATTCATGATGAACAGGTTACCGTGGGGCAAAAAAAACTTTTGCAGATGATATTGGAGCGCTACCGCATTGTAAAAGCGGCATTATTATATGAAAATTCACCGCTTACTGAAGATGCTAAGAAAGAGATATTCCGGAATTTTAATAAAATAAACACTATTCATTTCTTAAAATATCTACTGAAAGGCAAAGTTGCTGCAGCTTTCCGGATATACAGGGAAACCGGTATAAAGTTTTTTTAAAAATACCTATCGCATTGCAATGAAGGTTATACATGTCTTGAATCATTTTCTTCCACAACAGGTTGCCGGCACAGAAGTTTACGTATGGGCTTTATGTAAGCACCTGCAGCAGAAAGGTATTGCCGTAAAAGTGTGTATACCGAACTATGGCAATGCTCAGAATGATAAATACGAACATGACGGTATTGAGGTCATCCGTTTTGCTGAAACCTCTGTTGCAGACAGGGCGCTCATAACAGGATTGAGAATCCCGGAAGGTGTATCGGTTTTGAAAGGGATATTAAAGGATGAAGCGCCGGATATTGTCCATTTTCATGAAATTGCAGGCAGCAATGGCATTGGCGTATGGCATTTTGAAGCAGCCAAATCTGTTGGCTGCAAAGTAGTATTTACCATGCATCTGGCAACTGCCAGTTGTAATACCGGCAATCTAATGTACTTGCAAAAGGATATTTGTGATGGGCGTATTGATATCGGGAAATGTACACATTGCTCACTACAAAAAAGATTAAACAGCAAATGGCAGTCTGCCGTTGTAACTGGTCTTTCAAAACCTCTTTACCGGCCACTAAACCTGAATTTGCTTCGGTTGAATAATCCGGCAGGCACTTTGCTTAGCTTTACATTTAAGATCAAGAATCTCCGGGATAGGCTGAAACGCATTGAAATGGCTTGCGATGCACTTGTACCTATTACACATTGGTATCACAAGATACTCCTGAAGAACGGCATAGCCCCGGAGAAAACACATGTAATACTTCAGGGATTGCCTACCGAACCAGGGAATGTATCAGGTGAAAACAGGAAACCGGCATTACCGGTGAAGCTTATTTTTATTGGCCGCATAGATGAATTAAAAGGTATATCCATTCTGATAAAGGCTGTACAGTCTTTTTCAGAGAAAGAATTAGCTGTTGATATTTACGGTAATGCCCCTAATAGTTCTTTTTTGGATGAGTGCAAAAACAGAACGGCCAATAATAAGAATATACGGTGGATGGGAAGGATCGGACAGGAATCAGTGATCAAAACAATGCAGCAATATCATGCACTGGTACTTCCCTCAGTTTTTTCTGAAATGAGTCCCCTTGTTATCCAGGAGGCCTTTGCCGCCAAACTGCCTGTTATCGGAAGCAATGTTTATGGCATTGCCGAGCTTATCAGCAACGGGGAGAATGGGTATATCTTTGAAATGGGCGATGCCATCGCACTTCGGAATTTGCTGTCAGGCATTGTGAATAATCCTGGATCATTGAATTTCGGGGCAAAATATAAAACCGCAGCAAATAGTTTTACTTCAGTAGCTAATGAATATATTCATTTATATAAGGGCTTGATGAATTAACAACTGAAAATTATATGCCTGCATCCCGTAAAAAATTGCTTTTTGTAACAACGCTGAATTTAGCAACAAACCCAAGGCTTGTCAAAGAACTGGACCTGGCGTTGGAAACAGGCTATATGGCAACAGTTGTATGCTTTGATTTTGACGGGTGGAGCCGCCACAATAATGAACGTATCTGTAAGCGGTTAAGGGATGCTGGTTGTATCATTTATACAATCCCTGCAGGGCGTAAACCATTTTACCCATGGCTGATGAGTACGGCTATTGCCAAAATATGCAGTATACTGAGCCGGTGCGGTTTCCGGAGTACCCTCTTTCTTTCCTTTGTTAATAAGCGGGCATGGTTGCTCAAACGTGCGATAAAAAAAATATCTTCAGAATTTGATCTGCTAGTTGCACATAATCCTGGAAGTTTCTACCCGGTTTATTATTATGCCCGGCAATGGGATATCCCTTTCGGCATAGATGTAGAAGATTATCATCCGGGTGAAAATACTGGTGTACGGCACATGAATTCAACAGCACAAATGATGCAGGCCATTTTACCGGCAGCAGCTTATATTAGTTTTGCTTCGCCAAACATAATGGAACAGACAGCCGCTCTTTTTGAGCAACCAGATAAACCGCACTGGCTGGTAATAAATAATTGTTTCTCACATTCCGATTTTATTTTCACCGAAGAAAAAAATAAAAAGGAAAATGAACCTTTGAAATTCGTCTGGTTCTCACAAAATATATCGCATAGCCGTGGGCTGGAACAGTTTGTACCGGTTATCGGTCGCTTTGCAAAGGAGGCCAGCCTTTACCTTGTAGGAAATGTACATCAGCCTTTCTACGACAGTTTTATCAAAGGAGTTGCCAACGTACATTGCCTGCAGCCAATGGCGCAGGAAGAACTGCATAAAGCGCTAAAAGATTTTGACATTGGCCTTGCTATCGAACCCGGCAAAGACCTTAACAACAATATTGCCCTTTCAAACAAAATATGGGCTTATTTTCAGGCAGGGTTATATATATTGGCTTCCGACACGCCTGCCCAAAAAGATTTTATTTCCCTTTTCCCTTACAGTGGCGTCCTCAGTTCGTTACGCGATAAGGAATTGGAAGGCACTATCCGGAAGCTTATCCAGTCGGGGAAGGAAATAAGCCAGCAAAGGAAAAACCGTTATCTTGCCGCCCGGGAATATTCCTGGGAAAAGGAAACAGTTCGTTTGAAGTCTGTTTGGGAAAAATTATACTAATGAAAAAAATTCTTATAATCTCTCCGCATTACCCGCCATCTAACCTTGCGGCCGTACACAGGTCCAGGTTGTTTGCACAACATCTGCCTGAGTTTGGATGGCACCCTGTAATTCTTACAGTACATGAAGATTTTTATGAAGAAAAACTCGACTGGCATTTGCATAAATTGTTGCCGGATGGCCAGCATATTGAAAAAGTAAAAGCCTTTAAGGTCAGTCGGCCAAGATTAATAGGCGATATTGGCCTACGGGCTTTTTTTCAATTATATAGAAAAGCAAAAGAGATTATACAAAAAGAAAAGATCGATTTTCTCTATATACCCATACCTTCTTTCTATGTAGCGCTTTTGGGAAGGTGGTTACACAAATCCACAGGGGTTGCCTATGGCATTGACTATATAGATCCTTGGGTACACTTTTTCCCTGGAAGCCAGAAAGTATTCTCAAGGCATTGGTTCAGTACAAAAATTGCAGCCTTTCTGGAACCTATTGCCGTTAAAAAAGCGTCTCTTATAACCGGTGTCGCAGAAGGGTACTATGCCGGGGTAATTGAACGGAACCCTCATCTCCGCGAAACCTGCATCTTTGGCGCCATGCCCTACGGAGGCGAGGGAAGCGATCATGATAAACTACATGATCTGGGCTTGCAGCCTTATTTGTTTTCACCGGGAAAAAATAAGGTACGCTTCGTATATGCAGGCGCTATGCTCCCGAAAGCGTATGCCCCCCTGGAAGAAATATTCCGTGTAATGGCTGGCAATAAGGAACTATACAATGGAGCCGAATTTCATTTTATAGGTACAGGAAGGATTGCGAATGACCCGGAAAGCTATACAATAAAGCCACTGGCTGAAAAATATGGCCTTTGGCAAAACATTGTATATGAGTACGCCAAACGGATTTCCTATATGGATGTGCTTATACATCTTGGCGCAGCAGATGCCGTTTTTATTCTGGGTAGCACGGAACCGCATTATACGCCTTCCAAAGTTTACCAGGGGGTACTTTCCGGAAAACCGATCCTCGCTGTTTTACATAAAGACAGCACGGCTGTGCAGGTAATCCGTGAATCAGGGGCAGGAATGGTTTTGGATTTTGACGGTGAAAACGGTTTGCCTGATATTAGCAAAGGGTTTTCCGGTTTATTCAGTAAATTTAATGACTGGAAAAAAGAATTTAGCCCGGCAAATGTTAATAAAGCGGCATTTGAGGAATATTCTGCCGAAAACGTAACCCGGAAATTATCTTTGCTACTTGATAAAGTTTTAATATAAACACTATTTACATGCTTCTCGGATTTGTTGTCCCTGTAAAACCCAGGGCAGTTTCTGTAAATTGGCAGTATGATTGCCAATTACTAGAAAGAACATTGCGATCCATTTGTGCTCAGACTAACGATAGTTTTGCCGTATTCGTCATTTATACCGATATGCCGGAAATAAAGTACACAAACGATCATATTCATTACCTGCATTTTCCGTATAAAAATATCAGCTCCGGAGAATTGTCTGATTATGATACCTATGGCAACAAATATTATGATCCGGATTTTGCATCCAAAATAATGGACAAAATACGGAAACTAAGCCTGGGCTGCCAGCATGCCAAGGAAATGCAATGTAAGTATATTATGGCCGTAGATAGTGATGACCTTGTTTCAAAAGATATTGTAGCATACATTGATAAGCAGGCTGAAAAGGGTTTACCGGGATGGTATATCAACAAAGGATATATCTATAAGGAAGGCTCACGCTATCTCATACATAAAAACAGGAATATGCATATGCTCAACGGGAGTACGCATATTATCCGGGAAGACCTGATCAGGATACCGGATTTTAATAGTAAAGCAATGCAGGATTACAGTTTTTTTGAATCTCACGGGTATCTGGCCACGAGGCTGAAACACCAATATAATGTAATCATTGAGCCATTGCCCTTTGAAGGAGTTATTTATGTTTTGCACGACCAGAATTGGAGCGATATTTCGGAGTGGTTTAATATCAATACGCTCAAACGATTTGTAAAGCAGCTTTTAAATTTAAAATTCAATTCACGTCTCCTAAAATCAGAGTTTGGCCTGATGCCTTTACAAAACAAAGTAGAATAAAATGGTGACTTTATTTTTAATGGGCCGGAAAGGCTTTGCAGTGCTGGATGCCATAATAGCGGCAGGCTACCGGGAAATGATAGAAATGGTGGTACTTGCCAAAGACAAGAATGTTGAAAACGATTATTATGAGCCTTTGCAGGGACTGTGTAAGGCTTATGCAGTCCCGTTTACCGACAAAAAAAATATAGCGGCAACAGCTTCTTCCTTTTTAATAGCCGTATCGTGGAGATGGCTGATACAAACCTCCGGCTCGCAGCAATTGATCGTGTTGCACGACTCATTGTTGCCCAGGTATAGAGGTTTTGCGCCACTGGTAAATGCATTGATAAACGGGGAAAAGCAAACCGGAGTTACCGCATTATTTGCCACGGAAGAATATGACAGAGGAGATATAATATTGCAGAAAAAGATGGACGTCCTGTATCCGGTAAAGATTCAGGAAGCAATAGAAAAAGTATCGTTGCTTTATACCACTATTGTTTCTGAAATTTTTTATTTACTTAAAAATAATGAACCGGTCAGGGCATTGCCTCAAAATGAAAACGAAGCTACGTATAGCTTGTGGCGTTCTGAGGAAGATTACCGGGTAAACTGGGCGGCTACTTCCGAATATATAAAAAGGTTTATCGATGCGGTAGGGTATCCATACCTGGGAGCAAGTACAAAAGCGGCAGGTGCAAGTTA
>CAZKPH010000155.1:0-5922 GCA_964554605.1 uncultured Ferruginibacter sp. | reverse complement strand
AAAATGTGTTTCGGGAATCACCAAAAATGTAGCAGATACCTGATTAAACTTGTTATTTCTTCCCTGGTGAAGAACATCGGTAGTTTTACCGCCATTGAACCGGCGTTAATAAAACAGGCATTGGCTCATATGCAATGATTGAGAACATAGGTATACATAGTCTATTAGTATTATAGAATAATTTGTGGCAGCAACGTATATTTGCATACTGGCTGCGTTGCATAATTTTTTTGCTGTAGTAATCGAAAGTTGTTTTCTGGTTTTGTGACCCCATCAATCGTGTAATAACAAAATCCTATAATATGAAATCAAAATTTGCTGTTTTTGTTTTCGTTATCTTCCTTTCTGTATCATACAAAAGCATATCGCAGGTTTGCAGTGGTACAACCAACATTGTCTGGCAGGAAAACTTCGGGAGTGGTACATCTGTTTTAGCTTCTCCAAGTAGCAGTATTACCAATGGGTATGTTTTCGCTAACCATGGTATAGGGTCGGGAAACTATTCGATCCTTAACTATTTTAATTTTTACAATTCGTGGCATACTATTACAGAAGATCACACACCGCTGGATACAGGAGGGTATTTTTTAGTTATTGACGGAAACAACAGTGTTCCTGTTTTTTATAGTACAATTATCAATAATCTGTGTCCTAACACGCAATACTCATTTTCAACTTATGCAATGAATATTGATAATACGCAATATCCTTCAAACCAAACATTTACTTTTATTATATCAGATTTAGACGGGAATCAATTATTTACGTGGGTTTCCCCGGCTATAACTGTAACAGCTATCCCGGTTTGGAATCAGTTTGGCTTTAATTTTTCTTCGGGTAATAATACTAGTTTAAAGCTCCAGGTAAAATTCAATCAGACGGGGTATGATGATTTTGCATTTGATGACTTTCAATTCAGCGTGTGCGGCCCTACGTTAGCCATATATACAACAGTTTTACCCAATACCTGTGTTGATAGTATTCCGCTGTTCTCATCCTTAGGAAGTGGCTATTCTTTTCCGGTATATCAATGGAAAAAGAAAGATTCTGCAGGAGTTTTTGTATCTATCCCTAATGCAATATCTGCAAACTATACCGATACCAATTTAACCGATACCAATATGTATATGCTGCTGGTTGGAAATGGATCGCTGTCATGCCCGATTGCACAAACAAAGGAAATTATTATCAAAGCGAAAGAACGAACCACGATCAACAAGTCAATTTGCACAGATTCGAGTTACTGGAGCTATACCATACCAGGTACTTACATTGATACTTTTCATTTAGCAAATGGGTGTGATAGCATCAGGACATTGAACTTAACAGTTAATGACTGTCCCACCCCCCTGACTCTTACTCAATTTGCCGCAACGGCCATTGCTAATAAAAGGATTCAACTCTGCTGGCATACCGAACAGGAAATTGGGATAGTTAGATATAATATTCAAAGAGCCATTAGTGGAACGAGTGATTTTAATACAATTGGCAGCATTCAATCAAACAGGGATAAGCTGAATAACCAGTATATCTTTTTTGACGAACAACTATTACCTGATATTTTATACAATTACCGGCTGGAGATAATTGAAAATACCGGAGTGATACGATATTCGCCCATTAAAGCGGCTAGAATAACGGGTATTCACGCAAATGTTGTTGTTGCACCCAATCCAACGACGGGCATTATATCGGTTCAAATATTAAATTCATTGGATGTCACTGGCGTAGACTTATTTAATAATGTAGGGCAACTGCTAAGTACACAAACCTACAAAACGGGCGAAAATCATATTATTATCGATATAAGCCAGAGAGCAAAAGGCTGCTATTGGCTTATAATACACAACAAAAATTTACAGGTGCAAAAAAAGATAATGAAGCTTTAAAAGGGAGTTTTGTATTTGTCAGTGGAAGATAAGCCGCCAATTTGCGCCAGGGGCAATAACACATATAAACTATAGCTATGATGTATCCTTATTTCAAATGAGGTGAAATAACATCACAGACACTAGAATAAAATGGCTTGAGAAATTAATGCCTGTACTAACTGAATTTCTTTCAGGATGTACAATTTTGCAATTAAAAGAGGGAATAAGTAAAGGAGTAAATGAAAAGGGTGAAAAAACTGATGAATGTGTTATGAAGGAAAATAAAAAAGGGCTTCAATTGCTGAAACCATTTACTGTGGCTGCTCCCCTTATTGACGAAAGTTGCAACTTTGGCTAATTTATTGAGCGTTATCTCATTCAAAAAAAATTAAACTTAACTTCGTTTAATCCTGAAGGAATTATCTCTTAAAAAATGAATTTTGATACAAAGCCAAGAAATATATTTTTTTAAAACATATGTTACCTCCCCTGTCTGTCTATTATGTTGCCTTAGTTTTTTAATTAAATAAACATGAAAAAAAAACTTTCTCTTTTTGGATTAATCTTAATCACCTCAATAAGTTTATCAAAAGTTAACGCTCAATGTTCTGCTAATTTTCATTTCTACGGTAGCTACTGTAATAAACAAACCGTAAACTTTGAAGACTCTTCTAACATCAAACTTTTTTCCATAAAAGATACAGTAGATCTCGAAATATGGACATATGGTGATGGTAATATTGACACGTTCTACAATACAAATGCCCGTCGGTATAACAAACAACATATTTATAAAGATTGGGGAACATTTGTTGTAACGTTATATATTCTCACCACTAATGGATGTACAAATACTTCTTCGCAAATTATAACAATACAACCTACACCAAAAGCCGGCTTATCTTTTTTGCAGGAAAATGACACCTCAAAAACTATACAATTTACCGACTTTTCAAATCCTGTATCCGGAAGTATAACCAATTGGTATTGGGATTTTGGGGATGGGGATACAGCGATGACAATTAACCCCTCTCATACTTATAAATCATTAGGTGTTTATGCTGTAAAACATTTTGTAAAAAATGGCAATGGTTGTTTCAGTGATACTGCAATAGTATTATGTTACCTTGATTCTGCCAAATCCAGCGGTAGTACATTGTTTCAATCCAATATGGGTACAGATTTTTGGGCTGGATTCGGTTATGAAGAAAGAATGAAAAATAATCAGGGTACGCAATCCGTTTTTATGTCAATATCGCTGGCAACCGGTAATCAACCCGCTACTGTAACCGTGTCTTTACCTGGAATTTCAGGAGCAGTTGGATTTCCTAAAGTAATTACAATTCCCTCGAATAGTTTTTATGAAGTAACAGATTTCCCGATTGGACCTAACAGTAGTGATGTAAACAACAACGCCATGTTACCAGATGCAAGACTATATTTCACGGGAATCACAAACCGAGGTATACATATTACCAGTACTGCACCAGTGGCAGCATGGGAAAGAGTATATGCAAGCAATAATTCAGCGGGAGCAACACTTTTGATACCTACTAATGTTTGGGGGAATGATTATATCGTTCAAACAATGGGGGGGCTTACCAATACAGGTATTCCAAATGCTTACTTTTTTGTAATTGCAAAAGAAGATAGTACCGATATAACTTTTACACCATCCAACAATATTATTGATTCAAGTACCAGCTCTCTTTTTTCTTTGACTCCTACCAATATTAAATATTATGCTGGCGTTACATATAAAGTTCGCCTAAACAAAGGACAAGTATTTAATGCCATGGGCTATGTTCAAGGTACCAAACCAGGAGGGGTAGATCTTTCGGGTACACATATAACTTCTTCTGATCCAACAAAAAAAATAGCTGTATTTGGTGGTAATGGTAGATTAGTGATTAATATAAGTACTTGTTCAAACACAACAGGATCGGATAATCTTATTCAGCAAATGTTTCCTCGAGTGGCCTGGGGTAACAAATACCTAACAACTCCAACCAAAACTATGGAATATGGGATACACAGAATAACTGTTTACGATACTTCGGCTATTGTAAAAGTTAATGGAAATATATTGCCGATTTCTTCTCTTTTAAAATCTTCGTATTATCAAATAGAAGGTAATACACCCAATTGTATAGAAAGCGACAAAAATATAATGGTAACACAATACATCACCACCTCGGGTTGCCCTAATAACACTCTGGGAAATAATGGATCGGGAGATCCTGAAATGATTATATTAAGCCCTGTTGCAAATAAAATCAATAATACAACTGTGTACATATCTCCGTTTGCAAATGGCGCAAGTGGTGGAGCGTATGCAAATATTGTCATCAAAAAAAATGATATCGGAAGTTTTAGGATCGATGGATCTAATATGGTAGATACTGGTACAAGTAGCTTTGCTATTGTTAACGTATACGGAAGTTCTTCGCTGATACCGGCAGCCTCTGCGTTCAAAATACATCCGGGGGACACTTCTTATTGCTACGGAATTTTCAAATTAAAAGATTCTGTATCACATATTTTGAGTTCTGATTCAGGTTTCATTGCAATTGCCTATGGAATGGCTTCGGGAGAAAGCTGGGGATATAACGCAGGTTTTAGATTAAACTATCCACATGTAACCTATACCTTTGCCGGTAAGGGTAATTGGAGTGATCCTATAAATTGGGTAGATAATTTAATGCCACCAAGGGACACTTTAACAGCAGGAACTGAAGTGGTTATTTCAGGTGATTGCATTTTAGATACCCCAGAAACAATTGAAGATGGCGCCACATTAACTGTAGTGTCTGGAGGATATCTTACGGTAAATGGCAATCTCATTATTAAAAACTAAACACTTAAGTTGAAGACAATGATGCAGCTATCTGATTCGTTACACCTATTCAAATATTAATCAACACCAATAAGGATTTGAAGATGAGTAAAAGAAAAACTATAGAACTCCGATTTATCAGTCAGTTGTGATCGTTCCACTTTGCCATTTAAATGCGGACTTCTTGGTTTAATGGGGCGAAATTTAATAAAGTGTTCCATTAACTCCTCTTGAAAAACTTCGTTGAAAAATTCAGTTCCCCAATCAGTTTGTATCCTATGTATTGGAAATTCAAGTGTATCCAATATATGTCCGAGAAAGTCAATAGTTGACTCAGCTTTTTTGTTTGGATATAAGCGAAGTACTCTTAATCTGGTGCAATCGTCAATGGCGGTAAATTGGTAACATTTTGGAGCAATCTTGGTCACATCAATTTGAACTCTATCTCCTGGGATAGGCCTGTTATAGCGAGTAATATCATTATGCTTGCGATATTTTTTTATCCGAGGCATATCCTCAGCTTGCAAAACACGCCAGATTGTGGGAGCGGAAATTATGAGGTTATATACTCGCAAGAGATGAAGCCTTATTCTCTGAGGGCCGAATTTAAATCCCGTTCTGATAGATTTAATTAGAGCAATCATTTCAGTATTGATTTTTAAATTGGCAAGACGTTTAGGGCGTTTAGAATGCCCAATAAGGCCTCCAATACCTTCTTCTTCAATCCTTTTAATCCATCGATATAAAGTAGATCTGGGAATGCCTCATTTCAAAGCAGCTTTGCTAACAGAACCGAGTTCTTGGTAACATTTAATCCAATTCTCCCTGGCCTTTATATGTCTTGCTTTTGCATTCATAATGCACAACGGAATAACAAAATTATCTAAAATTAATTTGCCTGCCGCAGGCTTGCACATTTTAATTAAATGTCCTTTTCAACATTAGTATTTCTGCTGAACATTATATGAAATGACATTTAACTAAAATGCGCCAAAAAGTAATAATAGCAATAAATTGTCAATTGAAAAAATGTAGCGAATGTCTTGAATCTTCACAAATAACTCTAAGGATAACTGGGCAAGTACCAGTATTTAAACTCATTAATATCTCTTTTATAAAAAGAATAATTTGCCTTGCAGAAACTGTCTACTTTTTGAAACTGTCCTAGCCCCTTAAATAGCTGTACTGATTTTTAAAAATAGTTTGACTTATAAA
>CAZKPH010000154.1:0-5924 GCA_964554605.1 uncultured Ferruginibacter sp. | reverse complement strand
CCTGCACTTGCAAGAGGAGCAGCTAAGAACACAGATAATAAACTCATAATTCTGAATATATATTGATTAAAAAATGCTCATTAATGATGCGCCGTTGCACCTTCTTCATGATGCTCCCCTTCGAACGCCTGTCCTACAAATACTGCTGTAAGCATAGTAAAAATGAATGCCTGAAGAAATGCAACCAGCACTTCAATAAAATAAATAAATATTGTAAAAGCCAGCGAAACAGGGGAAACACCCCATCCTGCACCTACGGCAATTTTTTCTGCGAAAATAAATATCATCGATATAAGACATATTATTATAATATGACCTGCAACCATATTAGCGAAAAGACGAATAATAAGAGCAAAAGGCTTAATAAATACACTTAAGAATTCTACCGGGACAAGGATAAATTTTACCCCCAACGGCACACCGGGTGGGTTAAAAATATGCCCCCAGTAATGGCCGTTTGAACTGAAAAGGATAACAACAAAAGATATAACACCTAACACAGCCGTAAAAGCAATATTACCAGTAACATTTGCCGTGCCGGGGATTAGGCCTATTACATTGTTAATCAGGATAAAGAAAAACAGGGTTAATAAATAGGGTAAATATTTATTTGTTTTATGCCCCAGGTTAGGTTTTGCAATTTCATCCCTTACAAAAGCAACCATCACTTCCAATAAATTTTGTTTGCCTTTGGGGGCAGTTGTTACCCCTTGTCCTTTTGCATATGTTTTAGCAACACTCAATACCAACCAAACCAACAATGCTAAAGCTAATATCATTTGTACCACATTACGCGTTGGGGAAAAATCATACACTTTCACAGAAGGGTCAACTGCCACGATTTTACCGTCCTCATTAAGTTTATACCCTTCTACCTCTGTATGCCCATGTTCAAACCGGGAGGACATAAAACAAGATAATCCTTTAGGGGAGGAGTAAACAATCACAGGAAGTGATATGGAAACAGGGTGTTTGTTCCCGTCTGCACCTTCATACTCAAAGAAATGAAATTCATGAGCATCCATTATATGGCCAAAAATAACTTCCTTGGCATTAAACCCCTCTTTCTTCTCTTCAGTCTTCGTTTCACCAGGTAAAGAGTCTTTGTTTTGTGCTTGTGTAGCAGTTGAAAAAGCCAATAACAAAAAACCTAAAAAGCCTGCTTGTAATGATTTTATGCTCTTGAACGACATACCTTGCCTTAAATTTGGCGCAAAGATAAGGACGTATGGGGAAAAAATGTTAAATTATAGTATTTAATTATTAAAAAAACATGCCTTCCCAATGGTATTTTTTAATCGATGCCACTGGCATATTCTTTTTGCAATTTTATCAACTGGTAATAGTACCCTTTCTTTGCCATAAGTGTGTCATGATCACCGACTTCTGCGATTTCTCCTTTGTCCAAAACCAATATACGGTTAGCCTTTCTAATTGTACTTAGTCTGTGAGCTATAATGAAGGACGTCCGCCCTGCAATTAGTTTCTCAATTGCTACCTGTATCAGGTGTTCACTTTCCGAATCTATGGAAGAAGTTGCTTCGTCCAGGATAAGAATGGAAGGATTATATAACAGTGCCCTGACAAAGGACAATAATTGACGCTGCCCGCCAGACAAGGTAGCCCCTCTTTCTCTCACATCATAAGAATAGCCTCCCGGTAATTTTTGAATAAAATCATCTAACCCTATCATGGCTGCGGTTTTTATTACTTCTTCGGTTGTTACCGAAGGGTTTCTCAGGGTTACATTATCCATTACAGACCCGCTGAAAAGGAAAACGTCCTGCAGAACAACAGCAATTCGGCTTCTTAGATAAGCCAGATCGTAATCTTCAATATCGACATCATCAATGCAGATTTTCCCGTTGGTTAGCGGATATAAACGGTTCAGTAAACTTATTATCGTGGTTTTTCCACTTCCCGTATGCCCAACAATTGCCAATGTTTCACCTGGGTTAACACAGAAAGAGATATTTTTCAGCACAGCCTGACCTTTGTTATAGCCAAAACTCACATTATCAAAACTTACCTTTCCGGTTATTTTTTCCGGAATGAAAGTACCTTCATTTTTTGTATTATCAGGATTGTCGAGTACTTTAAAAACCCTTTCACCTGCAATCATACCCATTTGCAATACATTAAACTTATCTGCGATAACCCTTAATGGCCTGAAAAGAAGGTTAAGGCATAGAATAAAAGAAGTTATCGTACCAGCTACATTAGGGTCCTTTTGGCCACCGGCCCACCATACCAGCAAGCCCAGGGACAATGCCAATACCAACTCCACTACGGGAAAGAATACAGAATATGCAAAAATAGAACGGATGTTCGCATTTCTATGCTCACGGTTGATTTCTTTAAATTTTTCAAATTCTCTTTTTTCGGCTGCAAAAGCCTGTACCACAAACATTCCGGTCAAATGCTCCTGAACAAATGCATTGAGTGCTGATACTGCATTCCTTACTCGTTTGAATGACCTGTTTACACTCTCTTTGAAATAATAGGTAGCAAGAATCAAAATAGGAAAAGGGGTGAGGCATATCATCGTCAGTTGCCAACTGACAGTGAACATATAAAACAAAATAGCAATAATAGAAAGCAGGTCTGCAATAATAGGGATCAGCCCGTCACTGAAAATATCATTGATGGATTCTATATCATTGATGGTACGTGTCGTCAATGTTCCGATAGGAGTATGATCGAATTGAGACAGGTTCAGGTGAAGTATTTTTGAATATGCCGCCATACGCATATCATGTACTACACTTTGGCCCACCGATGCGGTAATATAAGTGAATAAGAAACGAGCCACAGATTCTATTACCAACAGGATTATTTGTACAATCATTATACCTGCTATAACCTGTGTTGACCCATGTAAAAAAAACACTACAGGATTGGGAGATAACCCTTTGCTTATCGTAACCTGGATAAGCCATGGACGCAGTGGAGATAATACGGCAAGCAGTACCGCCAGTAAAACAGACCGGTAAAGCCTAACCTTATAAGGATTGGCGAAATGAAATATTCTGTAAAGAAGTGATAGGTCAAAAACTCTTTTTCCCGTTTGCTGTCCGGGCATACGCAAAGGTAAGGCTGTCCTGCATGTAAACCACCATATTAAATCAATGGCTATTCATTTTCCATTTTCTTATTATAAGCCTTTATGAATACAGCCCCGAGATTTTTATAGGGAGGCACATAATCTTCCCAACTTTCTCTGACTTCCCGGTTCGGGTCTCTTGCAAAAAAACTATCCAGATATTTCCACATTTCTCTCCAATCCAGTTTCTTTCCGGAAACAAATGCCCGGTTCAAATAATCAAGTATCGGTTGATTAATATCCCCTTTGCCGATTTCCTTTGTAGAGATAATATGGGCATCCGGGCAAATAGACAGTATCTGGTTCAGATTTTTAAAACCCCCGCAAGACCCTAATACAAGTACCTTGACATCAGCAGGCATTCTGCTGATGGTCCTGGAAAGCCAGTAACTATGCCCTCTATGAATAACTACTGTTGGTGAAATGTTATTTTTTGTGAGATACGCACCCAAATGCACCTGGGCAGAATCATCCAGGTTGGCATCATTATCGAGTGGTTTGTTTGCGTAAATCAATACTTGCTGCTTTCCTTTTAATGACTGTATCTCTACCCATTCAGGCATTTTTGTGATTTTCCATTCTTTTGGGGAAAATGTATACAGAAATTTGTTGAAATTATTCTTCCCATCATCATCCCCGTAAAAATAAACCTGCTGAATGATGCGCCCGCTGTCATCTTCAATATAATTAGGATCAACAGTGAAAATGGGAGGTATCCCTATTTCCTTCGCCAGATCTATTTTTTTTGCACTGTCCAGAGATAAGAAAATCGTTTTTAGCAACCCATAAATAACTTTCCCTTTTATATTATTGTCGCTTATACATTTACGTTCATTAGTAATAATATTGTTGAGTATCTTCTTAAGTAATGCCTTATCCTTGATACTGCTGTAACTGTCTGCCACATCTACAGCATCTTCCAAATCGGAAACATTATCAAGTTTTGCTACAAAGGCCTTCATTAATATTTCGGAATATGCCTGAGGCATCATGCGGAGAAAGGTATCCAATTGATTGAAATTGGCTGCCATTTTGATAAATTTCTTAAAATAATCAAACCCAACATTCAACAACAACGAGTCTGCCCTGGGTTTGGCCCCCATTTTTTGGATCATTTGCGCAAAACTGTGCTTATAGCTGGAGGTATAAATATCATCTTCCCCCATTACGATCATATAGTATATCTCTTCAGGGGAAAGTGGGCTGATGGCCTTCATTCTTATATTTACAGGTTGTTCATGGAGTTCATTTATGGGGGTTATAAAGTGGCGGATCGCTCTGCTCTGCAAAGTATATCGTAGCCCGTTTACACCGAACATAGCAATGGGAGTATCTTTGGCAACAAGCCTCTGATAGTAATTGATTTCTGTTTTAACCAATAACTTAAAATACCCGACGCTGTCATAGCTGCTCTCCCCATCACCTATAAACTGCCTGATATAATCCATTGATTGTTTCCCGGATAAGATATCATCCAGAAATGGAAAATAATACAAGGCATTGGGAGTCTCACTCAATTCTACCAGTTTTCTTACCGCAGGATCCTGGTTGCGCCTTATCAATTTGCCCTCCGGAGATTCAGAAGCCTGTGCATACGAATAGATTTGTACAGGATTTACTTTGCTGATTTCCGTAATAAGGCTATCGGCAAATGGTTCGCCAACATAAGGGCGAATACTCTTCATAATCCTATCCGGATGTAAAGCTGCATATTTCAAAAAAACAATTTGCTGTGCTTCCTTATAACCTTTGCTTTCTGTAAAAATAGAGGTAAGAATATCTGCAACGTCATACGGGCACTCAGATATGTATGGAGCAATTGTCTCACTGTCCAGATTAGCTTTCAGTATTTTTTCAAAATGGTCTATCAGGGTTGGGAAATTTAATGGGCTTAAACGCCTTGTTTTCCATGCTACTCGAGAGTAGTCGAGCACTTTGATAATATAGGTAAGGTTTCTTACTTTCTCATTATTGCCTACTATCTTATCGGATAATTCCACAAAGTCTTGCAAATCATTTATTCTCCGCGTCAGTATGTCCGTAACCTGCAGATTCACTTCATCGCTAATGGATACGTTAATCAGCATATCCTGTTTCCCATCGGCCTTATCCAATTCCCTCTGAGCCTGATCGATCTTATCATGAAATATCCTTCGCTGCAAAGGAGGCTCCGGATGCCTGGCCGTATCCGTAAAGGCATAAGTTGCTGATAAAGAAAACAAGAATATAAAAAACAGTATAATTTTATTCATATATTAAAATGTACAGATACAAAGATGATAAAAAATTAATTGATTATTTACATCTTAATAAAACTGCCTTAACAATTTAATAATACATAAACCACATCAAAATTGGCAGATTAATTAATTGATAGACTACTTTTGTAAAGCAAACAACGTATGAGTATTGTTAAAAAAATTTTAATTGCTGATGATGAACCGGATATATTAGAGATAATCCGATTCAATCTGCAAACAGAAGGATACGAAGTACTGACAGCTAAAAACGGAGATGAAGCTATTGAAATGGCTGTTCTGCATAACCCGTCGTTAATAATACTTGATGTAATGATGCCTGGCAAAACAGGGATCGAAGTTTGCAAAATATTGAGATTAAAACCGTCTTTCAAGAATACCCTTATCATTTTCCTGTCGGCCCTTAGCGATGAAAAAACAGAAGTACAGGGTTTGGAAACCGGCGCCGACGATTATCTTACAAAACCTATCAGCCCTAAAATACTTATTTCAAAAGTTAACGCTCTTTATCGCCGTATACGAAAAGAAGAAAATAATAATGTAATAGAATTGGGCGAACTGAT
>CAZKPH010000153.1:0-5953 GCA_964554605.1 uncultured Ferruginibacter sp. | reverse complement strand
TTTATGCTCGTCAGATATTAGACAGCCGTGGTAATCCTACTGTTGAAGTAGATGTGTTAACCGAAAATGAACATTTGGGAAGGGCGGCAGTACCAAGTGGTGCCAGTACCGGTATACATGAAGCTTTAGAATTAAGAGACAATAATAAGAAACTATTCGGCGGTAAGAGTGTGTTAAAAGCCGTAAAGAATGTCAATACATTAATTGCCGACAGACTGCTTGGTTGGGATGTTGCTGACCAGACAGGAATTGATGCCGCAATGATTGCGCTTGATGGCACAGCCAATAAAGGAAAACTGGGTGCCAATGCAATGCTGGCCGTTAGTATGGCCGTTGCAAAAGCTGCCGCACTGGAAGCCAATTTACCTCTTTACCGTTATGTAGGCGGTACTAATGCTAAAATTCTCCCTATCCCTATGATGAATATCCTGAACGGCGGTGCACATGCCGATAACAAAATTGACTTCCAGGAATTCATGATTATGCCTGTAGGCGCTTCTACATTCAGTGAAGGTTTGCAATGGGGTGTTGAAATTTTCCATGCTTTGAAATCAGTGTTGAAAAAGAAAGGCTATAGTACCAACGTTGGTGACGAAGGCGGATTCGCTCCAAATATTCAAAGTAATGAAGAAGCTATCGAAACCGTATTAACAGCTATCACTGCTGCAGGTTATAAGCCCGGTACACAAATAAAAATAGCTATGGATGCTGCCAATAGCGAATTATGGGACCCAAAACTAAAAAAATATGTATTCCACAAAAGTAGCGGCAAAAAAATGAGCAGTGAGGAATTGGTAAAATATTGGGAAAATTGGGTTAAACAATACCCTATCTGCTCTATCGAAGACGGTATGGCAGAAGACGACTGGAAAGGATGGAAAATGCTTACAGATGCTATCGGATCCAAATGCCAACTCGTTGGCGACGACCTCTTCGTAACCAACGTTACCCGCCTGGAAAAAGGTATTAAAGAGGGTATTGGAAACGCATTACTGGTTAAAGTAAACCAGATCGGTACATTGACAGAAACCATTAATGCAGTAAGTATGGCACAACAGGCCGGATACAATACTATCATGAGCCACAGAAGCGGGGAAACAGAAGACGCTACTATTGCAGACCTTGCTGTAGCACTTAATTGTGGCCAGATTAAAACTGGTTCTGCCAGCAGAACAGACCGTATGGCTAAATACAACCAATTGATCCGCATTGAGGAAATGCTGGGTGAAACAGCCATTTATCCGAAAGGAAAAATTCAATTCGGTAAATAAAATATCTTGTAACAGGTTCCGGAAAGAAATATCCGGAACCTGTTTAAATATTATACCAGCGTGAAAGTCCTTACATACATACCCGGTTTTTTAAAAAATAAGTATCTCCTGGCTGGGGCTTTCTTTATCGTATGGATGATTTGGTTCGATCCGAAAGATATCCGTACCGAAATGGCCAGAAGAAACAAATACCGGGAACTGAGAGAAAGCGAAGAACGGCTGACAAACCAGATCGCCGGGACTCAGGACGAACTCAACCAATTGAAAACCAATGCGCAAAGCATCGAAAGATATGCCAGGGAAAGATATTTCATGAAAAAGGACAATGAAGATATTTTTCTCGTTCCTGAAAAAACTACGAAATAAAACATATTTACTATACAATATTGAAGCTATTCTGTCGTTTATAATAGTGGATTAAGCAATTATTCAATCTCAAAAAACCCTATGTACACCATTAACCAGGAAGACCTCGTACTTCATCTGTACGAAGAATCTTCTAACGAACTAGAAATTGCCATAAATGCCGAACTACAGACGAACTGGAGTTTACTGGAAGAGTATGCAATACTAGAAGAAACTAAAAACTCTTTAGGATCATTGATTTTATCTCCCCAGGACAAAACTGTTGAATCAATTCTTAAATATGCCGAGAAATCTGTTAACGGAATTGCTACAATCGTTTAAAAAATGAAGTAATTTGGTTTATTTTCGTCTAGCCTGAGGCTAGACTTTTTTATGACCAAAAAAGAAAGATACAAATTTGTTATAGATTACTTCCTGAAAACAGCGCCCAATGCTGAAACCGAACTCCGGTACAACAATCCGTTCGAATTACTGGTAGCCGTGATACTCTCTGCCCAATGTACCGACAAGAGAGTAAATGCTACTACTCCTGCGCTTTTTTCCCGTTTCCCTACTGCCGAAAAAATGAGCCGGGCAAAAGTGAAGGATATTTTTGAATTGATAAAAAGTATCTCATATCCAAACAGCAAATCCCGACACCTGGCCGGAATGGCAGAAATGCTGACGAAGCATTTCAACGGGCAGGTACCTATGACAGTGGAAGACTTAATAACACTGCCAGGTGTTGGCAGAAAAACGGCTAATGTCATAACCTCTGTTGTTGATAATCAACCAAATATGGCGGTTGATACCCATGTCTTACGTGTCAGTGCCCGTTTGGGGCTGACACCGCCAGGAAGCACGCCATTATCTACTGAAAAACAACTTATTAAATATATTCCTCCGGCGTATATAAGCAAAGCCCACCACTGGTTAATTTTGCATGGCCGATATACATGCACAGCCCGCACACCCAAATGCAGCGAATGTGGCCTAAAAAGTATCTGTAATTTTTATGACAATATTTGAATTATTGAAATATTATTGAAGAATAATCGTTTATTTTGTATAATCCGAAAAATTGACTACATCCAAAAAACAATATTCAAAGAGGTTTCTCTACTATTATTTATGAAGAAAGTTGCAGTATTGATTAGCTTATGTACAATTCTTACCGGATTGTCTTTAAGATCGTATGGCCAGTATTATTATTATGATGATGATTATTATGACAATGACTGGGTTTATGAATTAGGCGGATCCATTGGTATTATGAATTGTTTTACCGATTTGGGAGGGAAAAAAGGATTCGGAAAACCTTTTATAAAAGACCTTAACATTGGGAATACTAAACTTGCCGGAAGTGCTTTCCTGAGTGCAATGTACAAAAACAAATATGCTGTTCGGCTGGAATATACTTTTGGCAGGATTGGTGCTTATGACAGTATCCTGAAACCTATTCAAGCTCATTCCGGGGGACGTTCTTACCGGAACCAAACCGTCAGAAGAAAGATATCCGAGTTTAGTGTTATGGTAGAATCTCCCCCGTTGTTTGTATTTATTGACTGGCCTGGTAAAGATGTTCCTCCTCCAAGATTTTCCCCTTATATCGTGGCCGGATTGGCTTATTTTTCATTTAACCCCCAAACCAATATTGATGGCAGATGGATAGATCTTCAACCTTTACATACCGAAGGAGAAGGATTTGCGGAATATCCTTCAAGAAAAAATTATAAACTGAATCAAATATCTTTTCCTTTTGGTTTAGGAGTAAAATATGAACTTTCCCGGGATTTTAATTTAAGAGTTGAACTGGCTCCAAGAATTACACGTACAGACTATCTGGATGATGTAAGCACTCGCTATATTAATCCTTCTGTCTTCCAAAATCATTTGAGCGGCCAGGCTTTAGCTGATGCTCTTTTGGTTAATGACAGACGATTACCACAATCCGGTGTTGTTATCAACCCTAAAGGAGGCCAAAGACGTGGCGACCCAACAGATAATGACGCTTATTTTACAGTATTGCTTAAAGTAGGGTATACTTTCGGAAGACAAAAAGCGTATTAAAAATATCGCTATCCAAGTGACAAAATATCGAATTAAAAAAAGGTGTTCATTGTTGTGAACACCTTTTCTATATGAATTCGTAAATAACTATTTGTATTGTTGTACAAGCGAAACCGCTAGCTCTGCCAGCTTCTTTAATCCATCTTCCGGTAGGTTGCCTTTCTTGAATTCTGCAAGCACTTCGGGAAGTTTGTTTTCCATTTCCATGAGAAAATGTTCTTCAAATGCTTTTACATTTTTCACCGATATATCTTTAAGTAACCCTTGTGTTCCAAGATAAATAATAGCCACCTGTTTTTCCACCGTCATTGGAGAGTATTGTGCCTGTTTCAGCACTTCCACATTTCTTGCACCTTTATCTATCACATTTTTTGTGGCAGCATCCAGATCTCCACCAAATTTAGAAAACGCTTCCAATTCACGGTAAAGAGCCTGGTCTAACTTAAGAGTACCGGCAACCTTTTTCATTGATTTAATCTGAGCATTCCCTCCCACACGGCTAACAGATATCCCAACATTGATTGCAGGACGGATACCGGCATTAAATAAATTACTTTCAAGGAAAATTTGCCCATCGGTAATTGAAATCACATTGGTAGGAATATAAGCAGATACGTCCCCGGCTTGTGTTTCGATAATTGGCAATGCTGTTAATGATCCGCCCCCTTTAACCAAGTGTTTGATAGATTCCGGAAGATCGTTCATTTGCTTTGCAATTTCATCTCTGGAAATAATTTTCGCTGCCCTTTCCAGCAAACGGCTGTGCAGATAAAATACATCCCCCGGGTAAGCCTCACGTCCGGGAGGCCTGCGTAGCAGGAGAGAAACCTCACGATAAGCAACTGCCTGCTTGGAAAGATCATCGTAAATGATTAAAGCCGGCCTGCCGGTATCGCGGAAATATTCACCAATGGCAGCACCGGCAAAAGGGGCATAGAACTGAAGTGGAGCCGGATCAGAGGCAGAAGCTGCAACGATAGTAGTATAAGCCATAGCACCGTTTTCTTCCAATATCTTCATGATACCGGCTATAGTAGACGCTTTCTGTCCAATAGCCACATATATACAATACACCGGTTTACCGGCTGCAAAAAATTCTTTTTGATTGATGATTGTATCCACACAGATAGCAGATTTACCCGTCTGCCTGTCGCCGATAACTAATTCACGTTGGCCGCGGCCTATAGGAATCATCGCATCAATTGCTTTGATACCAGTTTGCAACGGTTCCTTTACAGGTTCACGAAAGATAACCCCAGGGGCTTTTCTTTCCAAAGGCATTTCGTATAATTCTCCGGCAATAGGCCCTTTTCCATCGATAGGCTCGCCAAGTGCATTGATAACACGCCCGCACATACCCTCTCCAACCCTGATAGAGGCTATCTTATCTGTTCTCTTAACTTTATCCCCTTCTTTAATCTCACTGCTATCACCCATTAATACAACCCCTACATTATCTTCTTCCAGGTTGAGGGCAATTGCTTTCACACCATTTTCAAATTCTACGAGTTCACCACTGCGCACATTCGTGAGCCCGTATACACGTGCAATACCATCCCCTACCTGCAATACAGTACCTACTTCTTCCAGGCTAGCGCCTGCATTGAAATTGCTCAATTGCTGGCGGAGTATCGCTGATATTTCATCGGGTTTAATTTCTACCATAACTTTTTATTTTAAAAAATTGTTTTATCTGAGTTTGTGGATATACTGATTATCCAGGAATTGCTTTTTTATATCTTTCAAGTCGCGAAGTATGCTGGCATCTACAATATTCCCTTCAAGTTCAAGAACAAAACCTCCAATTAATTCATCCTTTACGACAGTTTCAAGTTCAATATTTTCAATACCGGATGTTGTTTTTACTTTATTTATTATAGATTCTTTCAATTCGTTGCTAATCGGTACAGCCGTTGTTATTTTAACCTGGTGAATATTGCGTATTTTATTAAACTGGCCTATAAAAGCATCTACTATTTCCGGAAGATTCAATTCCCTTCCTTTGCGAACAAGCAAACTGATAAACGCAGATGTAAGCTTACTTACTTTTTGTGCAGTAACCGATTGAATTATTTTTTCTTTTTTCTCCGGCTTGATAATAGGACTACGCAATACCGCAGAAAAATCCGGATTGGACTTAAAAACCTTTTGAAGCCATTTTATATCGGTAAAAACAATATCCAGTAGATTTTGTTCCAATGCAAGATCAATCAAGCTCTTTGCGTATCTTCCTGCTAAACGGGGGTTATTCATCTCTTAAGCTATGC
>CAZKPH010000152.1:0-5968 GCA_964554605.1 uncultured Ferruginibacter sp. | reverse complement strand
TTGTGTCACTCACTTCAACATTTTATCATATACTCACCGATAAAATTTCTTCCAAAAATTTTCTTTCATTGCTCAACCTGGGTACTTTATGCTGTCCGCCTAATTTCCCTTTCCGGCGCAGCCACTCACGGAAAGTGCCCTTCGGCAAGCTGTGTACAAGTGGCATCCGCAAAGCAATGTCCTTATACCGCTTAGCTTCATAGTCGCTGTTGCATTCTTTCAATGCACTATCCAGTGCCTCGGTAAATGCATTAAGGCTCTCGGGTTCTTTATCAAATTCAATCAGCCATTCGTGTGCGCCGTTATTGTCTGCATTGAAATAAACAGGAGCCGCCGTATAATCGCTTACAACAGATGCTGTTTTTTCCGCAGCCTTTGCAATAGCTTTATCACTATTATCCACTATAACCTCTTCACCAAAGGCATTAATATAATGTTTAAGCCTGCCGCTCACTTTTATTTTATAAGGATTCAAAGAGGTAAAAATCACCGTATCGCCTATCAGGTAGCGCCAAAGCCCTCCATTAGTACTAATTACAATTGCATAATTTTTCCCTGTTTCCACTTTATTCAATCCCACTGTTTCCGGATTGGGTTTACCGTATTCCTCAACAGGCATAAATTCGTAAAAGATCCCATGCTCTGTAAACAACAACATTCCATCATCGTCCGGGTGTTCCTGCCCGGCAAAAAAACCTTCGCTGGCGTTGTAGGTTTCCAGGTAATTGATCTTTTTGCCAATGATTTTCTCAAACTGTTCCCTGTAAGGCGTAAAAGAAACTCCCCCATTTATATACAGTTCCAGGTTAGGCCATACTTCGCTAATAGTTGATTTCCCCTTAAGCTCCAATATCCGTTTCAAAAGTATTAGTGTCCAGGTCGGCACACCGGCAATAGAGGTGACATTTTCATCTGCCGTAGTTATTGCCAGTTTTTCAATCTTGTTTTCCCATTCGTCCATCAGAGCTATACTCAATTCCGGCGTGCGCAGCCACTGGCCCCAGAAAGGAGAGTTTTGCATAAGTACCGCACTGAGGTCGCCATATTGTATATCGTCATTCAACCGGCTTATTTGATGAGACCCACCTACAACAAGAGATTTTCCGGTAAGCAGTTCGCTGGAAGGAAAATTTTTATAATAATAGCTCAGCACATCCTTGCTTGCCTGGTAATGATTTTCCTGTAAGCTCTCTTCACTAACCGGAATGAACTTACTCTTATCTGAAGTAGTACCGCTGCTTTTAGCAAACCAGCATACAGGTGTATTCCATAATATATTCTCTTCGCCATCCATCATGCGCTGGATATAAGGCTTCATATCCTCATATTCATGTATAGGTACATTATTCTTAAAATCTTTAAGAGAATACAGTTTAGAAAAGTTATATTTTTTGCCGAATTCGGTGTACTGCGCCGCAGTTACAAGGTCCTGCAATACTTCACGCTGAACAGCCACAGGATGCCGGCTCCAGTTCTCTATACGCCATAAGCGCATCCTCGCTAAACGTGATATGGCAAGTGACAGCAGTTTCATTTTATTATACCATGATAAAATTACCTGGCAGCCTCATCATGAAGGTAATCTTTCCGTTTAAGTTCAAAATTCCTTCCGAGATACAAGCGCCTCACCTGTTCGTCTTCAGCCAATTCTTCGGCCGTTCCGTGTTTGAATATCTTCCCGTCAATCAGTAAATAGGCCCGGTCACAGATAGACAAAGTCTCATTTACATTATGATCGGTTATCAAGATACCAATATTTTTGTATTTAAGCCTGGCCACAATAGCCTGAATATCTTCCACCGCAATCGGGTCAACACCGGCAAAAGGCTCGTCCAATAGTACAAACTTTGGGTCAACTGCCAGCGCCCTTGCTATTTCGGTACGCCTTCTTTCGCCACCGCTAAGGGTATCACCATTGTTTTTTCTAACCAATTGTAAACGAAATTCGTCCAGCAGGTTTTCCAGTTTTTGTTTCTGCTCTTCTTTGGTTAGTTTAGTCATTTCCAATACCGCACTTATATTGTCTTCCACGCTTAATTTTCTGAAAACACTGGCTTCCTGCGGCAGATAGCCAATTCCCATTTGCGCCCTTTTATACATTGGTAGCTGTGTGATGTTAATATCATTCAGAAAAACTTCTCCTTCGTCGGGTTTAATAAGCCCTACCACCTGGTAAAAAGACGTTGTTTTACCTGCGCCATTTGGCCCAAGTAACCCCACAATTTCTCCCTGTTTTACATTAAAAGAAACCTTATTAACCACCGTTCTGCTCCCGTATATTTTAACCAGGTCGCGGGTTTGTATCGTTAAACTCAAAGTAATAAAATTTGAAGCAAATTTAGGATAAACATCAATAGCAGTAACATTTACAATTATCGCTGCTTTATTTGAATTTAGGCGCTAAGTCTTTATGTTTGCAGATATTTACAGAATATGAAAGTTACAGACCATATTAAGCAAGCGAAAGACACACTGGTTTCCTTTGAGATTTTGCCTCCATTAAAGGGTAAAACCATCAATTCTATCTATGAACACCTTAACCCCTTGATGGAATTCAATCCCTCCTTTATAAATGTTACATACCACCGTAGTGAAACAATGTTCAAAAAGAAGGCAGATGGTACTTTTGTACAGGTAGAAGTAAGGAAACGGCCTGGTACTGTAGCTATATGTGCCGCCATCATGAACCATTATAAAGTGGATGCCGTTCCTCATCTTATTTGCGGGGGCTTCAGCAAAAGAGAAACGGAAGACGCTTTGATCGACCTGAATTTTCTGGGTATTGACAATATTCTGGCTTTGAGGGGCGATGCAGCAAAAAATGAAACCAATTTTGAACCTCAGCCAGACGGGCACCGTTATGCAATTAATCTTATCAAGCAGGTTCAGAACCTTAAAAACGGCATATATCTGGAAGAAGATATAAAAAACGGAGGCAAGCCTGATTTTTGTATCGGAGCTGCCGGGTATCCCGAAAAGCATTTTGAGGCCCCCAATCTGGAAACAGACCTTCAACACCTTAAAGCAAAAGTAGATGCAGGTGCAGAATACATTATGACTCAAATGTTTTTTGACAATGATAAGTTTTATCAGTTTGTCAAAGACTGCCGTGCAATTGGTATAGATGTCCCCATTATTCCGGGGCTAAAACCGATTACCAATAAAAAACAATTATCGATCCTTCCTAAGATATTCCATGTGGATATCCCTACCGAACTGTCAGATGCTATAATATTGGCAAAAACAGATGCAGAATGCGAAAAGATTGGAACGGAATGGCTTATACAACAATCGAAAGGCTTGAAGAAATTTGGTGTCCCTGTTTTGCATTATTATACATTAGGAAAACCTCAGGTCATTTATAATGTTGTGAAAGAAGTGAAATAACTTCCTGATATATTACTCCCAAAAACCGGTGCTTTTATTTTGCGCCGTTTTTTGTATGTTTTCCCCGAAGGCGGTTTTTCACATTCAAATAATCAAGAAAATAAATAATACGCAGAGAAAGGCTATTGTACTGAGGGCTATTTACCGTTTTATCAAAATTCCGGAAATAATTCTTTTCAAAAGTCTGATCAAGCCTTTCCCCAATATCCTTCCATACTATACTGATAAAACTACCGTTGGCAATTTGCCAGTTGAACAACATATCAATGCTTAAGTAATCATAGTTTTGGTTTACATTATCACTAAAATAGGCCGGGTATAATTTACCATAAAGATCAAGCCGGTAAAACTGTCTTGGATCAACCTTGCTCCAATAATGCCTCGCCCTGAGTGTAATCCATTTTTTTGTATTAAAACTATATTTGAACGCAATGATATTTTCAACAGTATTTATATTCCTTCTGGAAAAATAAATATCATCATACACGGAGCCTCTGCTATTTTCTACTGTTTCTGCCCAACCGGCGTGGTTCCTGCCCGTTTCCCAATAAACAGAGGGGTTGATGGAAAATTTACTACTGAATCTGAGGTTGGTGTAAAAATATATATCGTACAAGCTATAATTGAAAACGCCCCCCCGCCCGGCAAAAAGGCTTCCTCCCCAGGAATATTTTTTTGCCGAATTACTGTTCCACCACACAGATGCCCCAACCTTGGCTTTATTCTGAAAAACCCTTCCGGCGACCCTTGGCTCATAAAAATCGTTCTGCGAAGATGTCCAGTTTGCCGATGCCCCAATCTGCCAAAGATTTTTCGTCTGTGCATTTCCGTTTATATTCATACTCGCATACTGATACATCATATCCTGCCGCTTTAAAACATCGATAGGTGATACCAACCGGCTTATCCAGAAATTAAAATTCAAACGAAGTTGATTATACCACCGCCAGGGTTTCACCCATTTATATCCCAGCCACATACCCTGATCCATAGTATTGTTATTGGTAAAATATCCAAGGTCGCTTTTATTGTATTTGTCATTCAGTAATTCCTGCCATACATTAAAATTAAATCTGCCGCTTTTCTTTCCAAAATAGACACTATGCGTATAACCGATTGTATTTTTGTTGTCCTTATTAAATAATGCGCTCATGCCAATTGTACCCCCCAGATTCCATGTATTTCTTTTGTCATTCAGATCAAACAGGAAGGAGCTTACATTTGCATCATAATCTTTACCGCTACGGGTAACGTTAGTATTTACCAATGTAATGCTACTGTTATATTTGAGTGTTTGATCGAGTACCAGTACATTGTAGTTGGTCAGTGGGTCGGTTTCTATTTTACGGGTTGTCTTATCACCTATATTTTCAATCGTGGCCTCCTGTGGGCTGGTAACGGCATTTAATATTCCGATACCCAGTCCGCTTTGGGTACGCCCGCTGATCTTTGTAGCATTAATAAGTTTGCTCTGCTGGGGGTTCTTAATGATTTTTTGCGTGTTAGTATCGATAAGACTCGAGACATCGCCGTAATGCAATGGGGTACCTCCAATTCTTCTGCTATAAAATAGATTCCCTTTACTAAAAAGTTCTGTCCCTTCAGTAAAAAAAGCTCTGTTATCTGCAAACTGTTGTTCGAATGGGGTCAGATTAAGTATCCTGTCATCAGACTTTACCTGTCCAAAATCAGGAATCAGTGTCATGTCCAGTGTAAAGGCTTCATTAATCCCATACTTTACATCCATGCCCCCATTTACGTTTGTTTTGGTTTTTTGCGATGCATCAGCAGCGCCGTCATGATTAAGATAGCAGGAAAAATAGGGAGAAAATTGTAGCCGGAGCGGTGGTTCTATATTTTGCAATCCTTGCAGCAAACCTTCCTGCGACAGAAACCCGTTGATATTCGGGTCCAACGACTGCCAAAAAGATTTTTGCCCGGCCTTTGTACGTTTTCTGACAATATTCATGCCCCATACCTGATTTTTCCCCTTGGCATACCGTATGGCTGAATACGGTATGTACATTTCAAAACTCCATCCGTCTGCATGAATTTTTGCAGCACCCTCCCATACTGCATTCCATCCAAAATCTTCACTCCCGCCATACGTCATTTTTGCATCCCACTGTTCGCCCAAAGGAGTAAGGAAATATTCAAAACCATTGAGTTTATCATGATAAGTATCAAAAATAACCCCAACAAAGTCATTGTTTCCAAAACCATCCCTGCCGCTTAACTCAGCGGCGATGCTATCACTGCTTTTTTCATAAAAATATCCTCCCACATACAAACCGTTGGCATCATATAAAAAAAACACTTTTGAGGGTGTTTCTTTATTCTCCGGAATAAACGGTTCAGGATTATACAGCGTAAATTTATCTGCGGCCTCGGCAGTTTGCCACTCCTGCTCATCAATATTTCCATCTATGACAATTGCACCCGATATTTTTTTGGCTGTAACAGTACGGAATGAGGATTGAGAAAACACCCGCCCCAACAGTAAAAAAAATATTACAAAGCAAGTAATCTTAGTAGCCATGCATTCGTGTTGGTTACGGTGTTTTAATGTGATTTGTTCCTT
>CAZKPH010000151.1:0-5969 GCA_964554605.1 uncultured Ferruginibacter sp. | reverse complement strand
ACCCGCATCCATCATAAGGTTTGGCATAAAAAAATTATTTTCCACTCCCCCGACAGTAACACAATGCAGCGTATCTAACAACACCTCATCTATTTCATTGCTGGAAATAAAGGCAGTATTTCCTTTTGCAACAAAATTGAGAAGCGCAGAAATATCTTCTGAAGTAAGCAATAATCTGTTGGTAATACTTACATAAAGTGCAGTCGTATCCTCCGACCCGTATAAAACTTTTTCCAAATTCCCATGACAAGTGGAAAGTGATGAATGATCAAAGAAATTTTCAGTTAGCACATAAGCTGTATAAATCCCGAAAGGGTTTTTGTCTTTTCGGTTATACGTTTCCCGAAGCGAAGGCAGTGAACTATTACGAGATGAGCATGCCTGAATAAGCACCATCAATGCCAGCAATAAACTAATATTATAAAATAATTTTCTCACCAATACACTCAGCATTTATTTTTGAATTGAATAAACCGGGCCTCAATATTTCCGTAAATAGCCTCATCTATCTCAATTTCGCCATACCATACATACTCATAATACATTACCAGGGCCGAAAAATCATTTCGCCACTGCGGCATAGCCAGTTCCCTGACATACTGATAGTTGGTCTTGTCGGTTCCTGGCACGATATAGCCTCCCTTTGCCAGTAGCTGCAATATTTGAAGGAAATTACCCCTTACCGCCATTCTGTAATCGCCTTTTGCAAGTGCATCGTTAATAATACGTTTGTAATCCACATCCTGCCCGGAAGCCGGGTACTCGTCTTCTACCACTACATTGTTCACACGCTTCGAACGGGTAAAAACCCCCTGCGTAAAGAATAACCTGTAAATAATAAACAGGACAAAAGCTACAGCAAGAATGGTAAAAAGTACCCGGGTTATTGAAGACTGTAGTACAGACTCCAGCCAACTTTTTCCGGACAAATCCGCATTATCATTTTTAGAAATATTCTTTTCGCTCTCCTTTTTCATTACACGCAGCAAACTATCCATGGTACCTATATACCAGGTATTCCGGCGTATGTACATAACCGTATCCTCCGGTAGCATATTCCGGTTTAGTACAAACCCCCAGGAAGGCTGAAGGCCACCTGCTACTTCAACAGAATCTTCCGCAACGGTACGCTCATCAGTATCATCAGTAGATGAATACACCTGGGAAGTATCCGTTACCGGCGCAGTTTGTTGTGCGGAAAGTGATAGCCCACATGCACAAACTAATAGCCAACAATATATATATCTGTATAATCGCATTACTTACCGGGTATTTTTAAATAGCCTTCTTCACTTATGTGATAGCCCTTTCTCTGCAAGCGGACAGGCAACAGGACAAAATACCACAACATGAAAGAAAGGGAAACTACAAGTATCAATACACCTGCCCAGGCAGGAAGCGCCAGGTTCTTCTCATTATCAAATGTATTACTCATCAGGTGCGTGATATAACTTTCAAAAAAAGCCGCTGTTATAAAAACAGGTACCAGCACCACTAATATCTTTAATGCATCCTTTATGCCGTTGGAGAAAGACCTTTTCCTGGAAAAAGTACCCGGAAAAAGTATCCCGTTTGCAATAACCAGGCCAGCAGTAGACGCTATCACAATAGCAAGTATTTCCAGCGTACCATGGATCCAGATTACCAGTACCGACTTCATCCCCAGCCCTTTTGCAAAAAACATATACTGAAATGCGCCCAGCATCAACCCATTATTCCACATATAGAATACCGTTATAAATCCCGCAGTAAGGCCCCCAATCACCATCACAAACGCTACAGAAATATTATTGATCGCTATCATTACAAACATGTTGAAATCGCTGCCACTTCGGTATACAGCAAAAGGGTCTCCTTTAGCAATATTATCCTCGGTCATATCTACATACCCGTCTCCCAGTACACCTCTGATAAAAGATTCGTCTTTGATAGAACCCAAAACGCCCAAACAAACAAATACAAGGAAAACAAGGAATGTAAAAAGCAATATCTTATGATATTTCCTGAAAAGCATTGGCAGTTCATATTTCCAGAAGATAAAAAAACGGGAATAACGCTCTTTCCGATTCTTGTAAATACTCAGGTAGATAGAAGCCGCAATGCCATTGATCCAGCGGGTAACCTTGCTCTTAGGGTAAAATGTCTTGGCATAAGAAAGGTCATCTACAAGCGTAATAAACCGCTCAGCAGTTTCATCCGGGTCAACCGGGTCTTCCTGTTGGTAACGGTTCCACTTGTCAACATTCTTTTTTATGAACATTGCTTCACGCATATTACAAATGTAATAATTGCCCTATATAATACTGCATTTACACCGGTAAATCTCTCAACAAAAAATACCCGGCAGATGATTTTTCGTATTTTTTTTTAGATATTTACATTATGCCGTCCATACTGATAGCCACACCCTTCAATATAGATATCGAATTCGATGCTGCCCCCATACACAAACGCCTGTTTGCCTATCTTATCGATTTTTCCCTGCTTTTCATTTACCTCATCAGCATGCTGTATTTTTTACTAGGCACAATGGAACTAACAGACAATAGTTCCGGCTTTATTACTCTCATCATACTCCTGCCGATGCTGCTATATACGCTGGTAAGCGAACTATGGATGAATGGGCAAACCATCGGGAAAAAAATTTTCCGGATAAAAGTTATCAGCCTAGACGGGCATGAGCCCACTTTCGGGCAATACCTGCTTCGCTGGTTCCTGCGTTTTTACGAATGGGGTTTTGTGGTCTTCGCATTTTTCTGGGGCGGTTTCAGCTTTGGCTTCATTATCTGGCTGTCCGGAGGGATCCTTTCCATCTTTATTATTGCCCTCAATAAAAACAATCAGCGTCTCGGAGATATAGTAGCCCAAACTACGGTTGTCAATATCCGTTCGCATTTTACCGTAGATGATACAATATTCCTAAATATTGCCAATAAAGATTATAAGGTCAAATTTCCGGAAGTAATGCGCCTAAGCGACAGAGACATCAACACCGTAATGAACGTTGTGCGCCAGTCTCGCAAAACCGACAATTTTGAACTCAGTAACCGGGTGGCAGAAAAAGTAAAAGATGTCCTCAAGATATCTACAGACATGTACAATATCGATTTTCTGGAAAAAATACTGGAAGATTATAATTATCTCGCAACTAAAGAATAGTTCTTAGGTACGCAGGCATATATACTACCATCAGCCACATCCCCGCTTTACGCTGCTACTCCGGCACAATGCCCTTTCACAAACCCTCACCGGGGTATCCGCTTCAATCGGGCGTATAAACCCGGCTTTAGCTCCCTGCTCCACATCAGCAGGCCGAACTATTCATTCTCCATTGCCTGCACTTTCAGTTGTTTTGCTGCATCTTCGCCCAGATACCTCTCTATCTGCCTCTCAACAAGATAAATAAGAGGCGTCAGCACAATTGCAACAAAAAATTTATAGATATAATTCGTTATACAAATGGCCAGCACCAACTGCCACGGCCACCCCTTCCCCACTTTAAAAGCAATAAAAAGCACAATAAAACTATCTGCCAACTGAGATATAAGCGTAGACCCCGTTGCCCTAAGCCACACTTTCTTTTCCCCTGTTATTTTTTTAATCTTGTGAAAAATGGTAACATCCACAATCTGGCTGATAAGAAAAGCAGTAAGGCTCCCGGCAATGATCCACATACCCTGCCCGAATATCCCGTTGAAAGCCTTATCCATATCCGGTATCCCGTCTTTGCTACCGCTACCGTACCAAAAATCAGCAGGCGGCATACCCATTGCCAGATAAAACATCAGGAACCCATACAATATCAAAGCCACGGCTATATAAGATATCCGCCTCACTGCCTTCGGGCCGTAGTATTCATTTACAATATCCGTCATTACAAATTCCAGCGGCCATAACAATACTCCGCATGTGAGGTTGAACGACACCCCCTTTTCGCCAAATAAAGTGAACCCAAACGGAGCCAATCCGAAAACCTTTTCCAGAGAAAATATTTTTCCGCCAATGCACTCCGCTATCAGCGCATTTGCTACGAAAAAAGTTGTAAATACCACAAAAAGCTTTGTGGGCTTGTCTTGTAAAAAATAGCGGGCCATTAGGTTTCGTTAAAGAAAAAGAAATAATATATCTCAAGAATGAGAAAAAGAAAATTAAGGAAGATTATGAACCTGGATACTTTGTGCATGGTCTTAGTAAGATAATAATAAGAAACCATAGAAGTAAAAACAAAATTCACCAGTATCGCACCATAGCCCATAATCACAATCGTGCCTTCAACGGGTTGGGAAAGGATAATATCATTAGAGTTATTATAAACCTTATGAGTATTCTGGACAAAACAAAGCCATACCGAAACCAAAAAACATATATTACAAAGTAATGTTACTTTAGAAAAAATTCGCATACACTATATAATTTAAACGCCATAATATTCCAAAAAAAATTGACGTTACCCCTTTTTCCCCGTAAGCATCGGCACAAACGAAAAATTTTCAAAAGCTTCTTCCATGATCGTCCCATCACTCATTTTAGTAAGCCTCACCATCCGCTGGCACTCTCCTTCGTCTAACGGCAATACCATACACCCTCCCCGCTTCATCTGCTCTACCAGCTTAGGCGGAATAAATGGCGCTGCTGCCGTAATAATGACCTTATCAAAAGGCGCAAATGTCGGCAAGCCTTCATAACCATCTCCGTAAAAGAATTTTATATTGGGGTACTTCGTCCGCAAAATAAATTGCCTGGTTTTTTCAAATAACTTTTTTTGCCGCTCTATTGTATGAACAGAAGCTCCCATTTCGGCAAGAACGCTCGCCTGATACATACTTCCGGTACCTATTTCCAAAACCTTATCAAAAGGCTTAACCTGCAATAGCTGTGTCTGGTACGCTACGGTATAAGGTTGAGATATCGTCTGGCCTTCGCCAATCGGGAAAGCTCTATCCTCATAAGCTGCCTCATCAAAAGCACTGTCAAGAAAATAATGCCGTGGAATCCTGCCTAAAGCCTCCAGAACATTCTCGTCATTGAGCCCCTTACTTCTCAAGGTATCAATTAATTTTTTTCGCAACCCCTTATGACGATAAGAATCTTCAAAAACCCTCATACTGCAAATATATTATCAAAGGGTTATTTTCTAACTCCTTTTTGATTTTTTTATTCCGGTTGTCCATAAAACCCCCACTCTGCTCTCAATTGTTTCAGTTCCTGCTCTTCCAACCGGATTTGGCCATAATGCCCTTTTACGCTTTTTTGCCTGTAGGCCTCATAAAGAGTTACAGCACAAGCCACAGAAATATTCAGAGATTTTATAATACCCACTTGCGGTATTATAAAATTGCCGTCAGCCATAGCGATGATATCATCGCTTACACCACTATGCTCATTACCAAACACAAGTGCCACAGGTTCTGTAAGGTCAAGCTGGTAAAGGCCTGCAGCATCAGTAGCAAGATGAGTGGTATAAATTTTTTTATACTTCTTTCGCAAGGCTTCAAAACAGGCAACTGCGTTAGTAAACTGATGGATTGTCAGCCATTTGGCTGCACTTGAAGAACTCCTGGCGCCCCATTTTTTATGTGGCGGGATCCGTGTATTGAGAATATAAATATCCTGCACCCCCACAGCATCGCAGGTACGCATTACTGCCGATATATTATGCGGATCGAATACATTTTCCAGGACTACGGTCAAGTCCGGCTGACGTTTATTCAATACCGTTGACAAGCGATCGTTTCTTTCCGGTGTCATTTGAGTTTTTGTAATATTAATCAAACACCAACAGCACTTCAGCAAATTTTTTACGAAAACTATATCTTACTCTATAAAGAGCCCCATTGCACAAAGTTGCTGGCAACTTATAATCACAGCCTGTACCAGGCCGGAAGGCAAATTTATTTTTTTTCAGCAAAACTTTCCCATTCTTGCCTGCAATCATCACTTCAAGTTCCCCGTTTACCGGCAACTGATTG
>CAZKPH010000150.1:0-5994 GCA_964554605.1 uncultured Ferruginibacter sp. | reverse complement strand
GTATTTTGTCCGTAATTATTTATATATTCCTCCCCCCCGGTTAAATAGTTTTTCTTCGCTGGTTTTGAAATATCAATTATCTTGGAAACCCCAAAAAATAACATACATGAATACATTTTCTGTTAAAGGCAATATTGTGGAAATTCTATCCCGCCGTTTTTTTTTCGGCGAAGTCGTTGTTGAAAATGGACGTATAAAACAAGTGAATAAGCTTGACGAAAATACAGAAAACTCCTTCCCGTATATCCTACCGGGTTTTATCGATAGCCATGTGCACGTTGAAAGTTCAATGCTGGTGCCTTCAGAATTCGCTAAACTCGCCGTTGTGCACGGTACGGTTGCTACCATAAGCGATCCTCACGAAATTGCTAATGTATGTGGAATAGAAGGGGTAACATATATGATCGCAAACGGGAAAACAGTTCCTTTTAAGTTCAATTTCGGAGCGCCCAGTTGTGTCCCGGCTACAACTTTCGAAACTGCAGGCGCCGTACTGAACGCTGCAGATGTAGACGACCTGCTACAAAAAAATGATATCCTCTACTTAAGTGAAATGATGAATTTTCCGGGTGTTCTTTTCAAGGATAAAGAGGTAATGGATAAAATTGCTTCCGCTAAAAAATACGGAAAGCCTATAGACGGCCATGCTCCCGGATTACGTGGTGAAGATGCCAGAAAGTATATTGAAGCGGGTATCAGTACCGATCATGAATGTTTTACAGCAGCAGAAGCGCTTGATAAGCTGAAGTACGGCATGAAGATACTCATCAGGGAAGGAAGCGCAGCTAAAAATTTCGAAGCCCTTATAGGCCTTCTGCATGATTATCCGGAAGAGATAATGTTTTGCAGCGATGACAAGCACCCCGATAGCCTGGTAGACGGCCATATTAACCTCCTATGCAGAAGAGCGGTAAAAAAAGGAATTGATATCTTCAAAATATTAAGAGCAGCCTGTATTAACCCTGCAATCCACTATAAAATGGATGTCGGGCTTTTGCATGATGGCGACCCCGCAGATTTCATTCTTGTAGAAGACCTGACTGAATTCAAAACACTGAAAACTTTTATCAACGGGAAACTCGTTGCCGAAAACGGTGTAAGCCTGATAAAAACGGAAAAAGCAGGTATCATTAACAATTTTTATTGTCAGGAAAAACAAATTGCCGATTTTAGTTTCCCAATCAAGGATTGGAGCTATGAAGTACTTGCCATTGAAGCCCTGGAGGGCCAACTAATTACAAATAAAATAATATGCCAACCAATAAAAAAGGGAGATGTTTACGAAAGTGATATTACAAAGGATATCCTTAAAATGGTGGTGGTCAACCGGTATAATAATGCACCCGTTGCCAGGTCTTTTGTAAAAAATTTCGGATTGAAAACAGGTGCTTTTGCCTCAACCGTAGCCCACGACAGCCATAACATTATTGCTGTTGGCGTTGATGATGAAAGCCTTTGCAGAGCGATTAACCTGGTAATAAAAGAGAAAGGCGGTGTAAGCGCAGTCTGCGATGGCAAAGAAAAAGTGCTGGGGCTACCTGTAGCCGGGTTAATGAGCAACGAAGACGGATATAAAGTAGCCAATGCCTATACGGATATTGACCGAATGGTAAAAGAAGACTGTGGGTCTGTCTTAGCTGCTCCCTTTATGACACTATCTTTCATGGCATTACTCGTAATACCACACCTGAAACTAAGTGACCTTGGTTTGTTTGATGGCGATACATTTAAACTGCTGCAACAAGCTAAATAAGAATACCCCTAAGATATTTTTGCATTTAAAACTTTGATTGCCACACTATCGGTTCCTTTGGGAGCAAAATATTTGGTTTTGAAAGAGGCCGTTTCTCCGGGAGGAATTTTTTCATAAATTGTTTCATTATCTTTTTCCAATAGAACACTTGTTTTACTAAAAAAAGACAGTTCAATCTCTACATCCTTAAATGTGCAGACTTTGGCATTATTCATAATTGTAGCCTTTATCACTGTTTGCCCAATCAGGTTGTGCTTGTCTTTGCTACTTACCGATAAGAACCTGCCGGGATTTTTGCTTTCTTTTTCCCTGAGGTTTTCTTTCACTTTTTCATAACCGTCATCGCCTGCTTCAGGGTGATGATTTTGACAGGCAAACATCAACGAAGAGATGGATAATAGTACAAACATTTTTTTCATAAGTAATCTTTTAAAAGTTATGGGGCCAACCATAATGCCCCTCCTATACTACTGGCAGATGACCCGGTAACAGACGATAATACATTTACCTCGCCCCGCCAGCGTAATACCCCCATAAAAGCCATAATTATAGCCTCTTTAAAATGTATAGTACTCTCATCCGGAACAAATACGGAAACATCATATTTTTTTAAATAGCTGCTTATTTTTTCCACCAGGTATGTATTGCAGGCGCCTCCTCCGGTAACTAGCATTTGCGTATTCCCATAAGCGGCCTTACAGTTGGCTACAGCAGCAGCTACCCGCATACTGATATGCTCCACATAAGTACACAATGCATCTTCGCATGTAAGCCCCGCCTGGATAACCATCGGATACACAATATTCACACCAAAATCATTGGAAAGAGATTTGGGGCTGGGTTTCCGGTAATATTCAAGTGCCTGCAAACGCTCTAATAACCTGGCATTGACCTTTCCGGATGCTGCCAATTCTCCGCTGTGATCAAAACTCTTACCCCGCAGTGCAGCCAGCATATCCAGCACACGGTTTGCAGGACAAACATCAAAAGCTGTGAAGGTGCCATCTGTATTTATAAAAGAAATATTGGCAATACCGCCCAGGTTTAGAAAAAAACGATACCCGGAAAATAAAAACTTTTCCCCGATCGGAACAATTGGTGCCCCCTGCCCTCCCAATGCAATATCCATATTCCGAAGATTGGATATTACCGGTATTTGAGTAATAGCAGCAATGGAGGCTCCGTCTCCTATCTGTGATGTCATCTTTTTCCCGGGGCAATGAAATACGGTATGCCCATGTGAAGCAATAAAATCTATCTTTCCCTGCAAATTATTTTCCTGTATGAATATTTGTACCTGCTCGCCTATGTGACGCCCAAATTCCGTATCAAGCAGTTGATAATCAAGCGCACTAAGTCTGGATGCATGGCGCAGTTTATCTAACCAGCCTGATGTAAATGGCTTGCACTGCACATGCAAAAACTTATATTGCCAACCTGACCTACTCAATTCAAATTCAACATTAGCAATATCCAATCCATCTAAAGAACTGCCACTCATTATGCCAATTACATTGTAAAACATAATTAAATTTCAGATTTCAGTCTGCAAAATATAGATTTGTAAATATAAAGTGCTTAAAACTTCCAAATAATCATGATTATAAACCTTAGCGAACAGCATTCACTGGTGAGCAACTGGGTGAGTGAACTACGTAATATAGAAGTCCAGGACGACAGTCTACGTTTTAGAAGAAATCTGGAAAGAATTGGTGAAGTAGCTGCCTATGAAATAAGCAAAACGCTGGAATATGTAGAAAAAGATATTACTACCCCACTTGGTACCGCAACCTGTAAAGTTTTGAAAGAACAGCCTGTTATGGCTACAATCCTGAGAGCGGGCCTTGCTATGCATACAGGTTTATTGAATTATTTTGATAAAGGAGAAAACGCTTTTGTAAGCGCCTATCGTAAACATAATAGTGATGGTACATTTGAGATCAATCTCGAATATATGAGTTGCCCCGAAATTGAGAATAAGGTACTGATTATCAGTGACCCTATGCTTGCCACAGGCGCCTCACTCGTAAAAACGATACAATACCTGAAAGTAGAGGGGAATTTCAGGCAGTTACATATTGTTTGCGCAATCGCCTGTACAGTTGGCCTGGAATTTGTTTTGAGGGCTGAGCCAAAAGCAACGATTTGGTGCGGAGATATCGACGATGAATTAACCGCCAAAGGATATATTGTGCCAGGACTTGGCGATGCCGGAGACTTGGCTTTTGGGCAAAAAATGCAAAATTAATAGTTACATTAAGGTAAGTAACATTGAAAATTGGTCAGGTATACTTATCTTTAAAGTCAATTGTTTTAGATGAAAGTAAGTAAGTTTTTATTTTTGATTTGCATCCTGACAACCGGATTAGCTACCCGTGCCCAGGACCCGCATTTTTCGCAATTCTTTGCTTCCCCGCTGACGCTGAACCCGGCTTTTACGGGTAAATTCAACGGGCAGTTGCGCTTTGCCGCTAATCACCGCGACCAATGGCCTTCCATACCCAAAGCATATGTTACTACCAGCGCTTCGCTAGATTTTAGCATTTTAAAAAATAAATTACCTGAAAACGATGTATTGGGAATTGGATTTTCCGGGTTGAGTGACCAAAGTGCAAATAATGCGCTGAAATTGAATTACGGTTCTGTATCACTCAGCTACCATAAAGCTTTTGATGAAGACGGTTATAATACTTTAGGAGCAGGGTTCCAGGCTACTTATACCAGCATGATGCTGGATATTAACAAACTGAAATTTGAGGATCAATTGACACAAAACGGATTTACAGGTGTTACATCTGAAGTACTCACAAATGGCAGCAAACAAAATTATTTCGATATGAATGCCGGGCTTTTGTTTTCCGGCTCCAGTGACGGCTATAACAATTATTATATCGGTGTTTCCATGTACCATATTAACAGGCCCATGATTGGTTTCATAGACCAGTTCTGGCAGTTGAGTTCCCGTTTTACCGTACACGGAGGAGGTACATTTCCGATTAATGACCGTATGGCTATTAATGCTTCGGCAATACAGCAGTTCCAAAATAATGCCAGCGAAACAGTACTCGGAGCCGCATTATCTTCCAGCCTAAATGGGAATATAGACCAAGACAACCCGACCAGCGTTTATTTCGGTACATGGTATCGTTACAAAGATGCCGTTATACCTTATATCGGGCTCGAATTTGGCGGGCTAAGGCTTGGAGCCAGTTATGATATAAACCTGTCTTCGTTAAAAGCAGCAACGCAAAGCCGGGGCGGTAGTGAGTTTTCCCTGATTTATATTAAACAAAGGTCTGAAAAATCACACGACATCCCCTGCCCGAAATTTTGATTTAGGTTTTCTCCAGTTTAATTTCCACAACCTGTAATTCTCTGAAATGATAGAGAACTTCCTCGGTACGTGCAACGGGGATGCCAATACGCAAATCACAAAATAATTGAACCTGTTGTTCTCGTATAGAACAGTTATACTGTTTGACGATTCGCATAATATCATTCATACGTGTATAATCAAAATGGAGGCCACACAACACTTCTACCGGCTTTTTTACTACAGGAACCACTTGCAGGGATAAAGCCGTAGCGGTCTTGTATGCATTGATCAGGCCGGGTACACCTAACAATGTCCCACCCCAGTAGCGAACGACAATGACGGCTATGTTTGTCAATTCTTTACTATCAATTTGCCCTAATATCGGCTTTCCTGCAGTTCCGGAGGGTTCTCCGTCGTCCGAACTGCGAAAATTATTGCCATCGGTTCCAATGCGGTATGCAAAACAATGATGAACTGCTTTCGGGTGATCTTTCTTCAACTGCTGAAGATTTTTTTTGAAATCCTCCACCGTCTCTACCGGATAAGCAAAGGCAAAGAACTTACTCCCTCTGTCCTTAAATTCTGCAACAGCGGTTTTCTCAATCGTAAAATAGAACTCCTTTAAGGGCTGTTTATTCAATGTTTTTTATTTTATGGGGAAATAATAATCAATCCGGTCATTGCCATATTTTTCTGTAGACTGTATCCTGGCGTTGGAAAGAACAGGCGACCCAACTCCTTCCGCAATATCATTATCCGTAGCACAAATTACACGTACCTCATCCCAGTATCCGGAATCTATGAATGACTGAAGCAGTTGTTGCCCTCCCTCAACCAATAAACTCTGCAAATGCCAGGAATACATTTTCGCTAATATCTCAATAACAATATTTTCAAAGGGTATTTTGCAAAAAACGAGATTTTC
>CAZKPH010000149.1:0-6003 GCA_964554605.1 uncultured Ferruginibacter sp. | reverse complement strand
TAGGAAACCTGGCAAAAAAACCGGTTACAACAAGATATCCCTTTGAACCAACATATATCCCTGACGACTACAGAGGATTGATCGGTTTTAATGCAGACCTCTGTATCTGGTGCCGCCGTTGCGAAGCTGCATGCCCTCCCGGAGCTATAGTTTTTTCCCAGGCACTAGATGGCCAACAAACTTATCATTACAACAGGGCCGTATGTATTTATTGTGGGGAATGTGTTCGTTCCTGCCCTAAAGAAGGCGCTATTTTCCAAACGGCACAGCCTGCTCCATGTGCTTTAAAAGAAGAAAATATCAACAACGGGTGGAACAAACTCTTTGAGGAAGCACTGGAAAGCAGGGCCGTTTATGCTGCAGAAAAGAAAAAACAAGCTGCTGCAAAAGCTGCTGAAGCAAAAGCCGCAAAGGCTTCTTCCGAAAACCAGCCGCCGAAAGAAGGAGAAGAACAGAAATAATTATATCCGTATTTTTACAGCCTCCCTTTTAAACAAGGGGGGCATTTTTTTATATGCACGAACTTTCCATTGCTCAATCTATCATTGCCATTGCAGAAAAAACCCTGTCTGGCAAAACAGGCCACGATATCAAAGCCGTCAGGTTACAGGTAGGGGAATTGAGCGGTATTGAAACGGAATCACTGCTTTTCTCTTTCTCTGTAATCAGGGTTAATACCCTCCTGCACAACGCATCGCTTGATATAGAAGTAATCGAAGGGCAAGCTCAATGTAACCGCTGCACCACATCTTTTCACCTGGATAATTACGGAAAACCATGCCCCAATTGCGGAAGCTATGACATGCAAATACTTAAAGGCAAGGAAATGAAGGTGTTGAATATTCTTGTTGATAATAATGAATAAATATAGATTAAATATTTAAACCTTCCCCGCAAAAAAACATCAAAATAAGGTTTCAAAATATTCAGCATGGAAACCGCAAAATATATACTAACTGTCATCGCATTTTTTTTCTACACTATTCCCGGAAATTCATATGGGCAAAGCTGCCCCTACGATGAAGTAAACTGTAAGGGGGAATGTGGCAAATTCATTGATGAAAATCACGATTCTTACTGCGATTATTCCATTATCACAACAAAAAAAGATAATCAATTGCTAAGTGTCATCCCCAATGCCCCCGCTCAGAAACAATCTACGACTACAGATGAAAAAGTATCTGGCGAAAAAGGGAGCAGGGAAACAGAATTTCGAGGAAGACACCAGCACCGCGGATATAAGGATGATGATGATGAAAATCCTACAACCTCATTACCCTGCAACCAAAAAAATGCCATAGGAACAGAAACTGAAAAACCTGACCCCCAGGCCAAACCCGCATCACAGGATAGCACAATTTCTACAACAAAAACAACTACTATTGCCGACAGTGCAGATAAAAAGAAAAAACACAACAGTTACGATCTCTTAACAATCCTGTTTCTCTGTAGTTTATTGTATGGCAATTCATTTCTACTTGCCAAGAAAGGAATCATAAAACGATCCACACACCTGAAAATATGGAACAGCGCATTACTGGCAAGTTTCCTGATAAGCGGTATTTTCGGGCTTATACTCGTCGCCGGTATCAATTACGATTTTCTTAAACCATATTTCAGGACACTCTTATTCTGGCATGTCGAAACAGGTATAGCCATGTCTGCCATTTCCATTTTCCATGTACTATGGCATGGGAAATTCTTTACAAATATGATCAAAAATAAAACCATGTTGGCGTCCTGATCTTTAGCAAATTTTAAAAATCTGGCTTCCATGCAGGATTTGATCCTTAAAAATTTATTTTTGTGATATCGCCGGTATGTCTTCGTAGCATCATCGTTGCGTCGCACACTTGTACGGCATACCTATATGCAACTATTTATCTTGGCCGTTAGTATCCTGCTTCTCGCAGCATACATCTTACTCATACTTTATTATCGCCACTGGTGGAGGCGTATACCCGCATTCAGCATAAAAGATTTGGCCCATCCCGTTGTACCATCAACAAAATTATCCGTAATCATTGCCGCCCGCAATGAAGAGCAAAATATAAAAGAATGCCTCAATAGCATTATCTCTCAAAATTATCCGGCACATCTTTTCGAAATCATTGTTGTAGACGATCATTCTACCGATAATACAGCCAGCATAGTACGCAATACCTCCGCAGAAAATATTCGGCTTATTTCGCTAAAAGACCATACAGAACAAAACCAGCTCAATTCTTATAAAAAGAAAGCCATAGAAATTGCTATCGGGCAAAGTACCGGGAGTATCATAGTTACTACCGATGCAGATTGTGTTGCCGAAAATGACTGGCTACCGACAATAGATGCATTTTATCAAAAAACAAGAGCCGCTTTAATGGCAATGCCTGTTGCTTACCACAAAGAAAAAAACTTTTTTTCTGCCTTTCAATCCCTCGATTTCATGACCATGCAAGGAATTACGGGAGCAGCTGTCCACCACAACATTCATACTATGTGCAATGGGGCAAACCTAGCCTATGAAAAAAACGCTTTTTATGAAGTAAATGGATTTACAGGAATAGATAATATAGCAAGCGGCGACGATATGCTTCTTATGTATAAAATATATCAGCGGTATCCGGAAAAAATCTTTTTCATACGGTCTGAAGATGCAATCGTAAAAACATCCCCAGTAGATTCATTAAGCGGCTTCTTTAATCAGCGTATACGCTGGGCCAGTAAAGCAGATAAATACCACGATACAAGAATCACAAATATTCTGCTCCTTGTATATTTTTTTAACCTCACAATGCTGCTTCTGCCCCTAATTGCTTTATTCAAAAAAATTGAATGGCAGTATGGTAATTTTTCTTTTCATCTTTGGCAATTATGGAGCTTTATGCTGATAATCAAAACCATCACAGAGCTGTTTTTCCTGTATCCAGTCGCTATTTTCTTTTCCAAAACAAATCTGTTGAAATGGTTTCCACCGGCACAACCATTCCATATTATATACACTATTATAACCGGTTGGCTAGGTAAGTTCGGTTCTTACAAATGGAAAGAAAGAAAAGTAAAATAGCATTTTGTAACTTACACATATGCAGGAAGCAGGCGAATCTTTTGCAAAGCAGGTATGGCGGCGTTTGATCCGTATAAAAAGTGCATTGTCGGGCCTTTTTATAATAGCTCTGGCCGTTTTTATTGCCATATTCGGATACGTGTTGTCGCCGGATAACAGTCCGGATGCCAATCTGCAAACTGTTGAGATACAAGCCCGTAAACCAGGATATAAACAAATGTTCCTTCGAATCGGGAAAAATGACCTGGCGGGCAAAAAGAGCCGGTCTGCTATATTCTCCGGCTCCGAAGATCAATTTCAATATATCCCAATAAAAAGTTTTAGCATAATTAAAGATTCAGTACTCGTTGAGAAATATGTGGATGAAGACACATGCGTCCAGATCCAATTCCCAATAAAAAAAATAACAAATAATCATCCCGAAACTTTTTTATCAGAAAATATTATTACAAAAAAGTATTGGCTGGGCACTGATAAATTCGGCAGAGACATACTAAGTCGCCTGATCATTGGCACAAGAGTAAGTTTATGGGTAGGCCTCATCTCTGTTTTCATTTCTTTATTGATTGGCGTACCAATGGGAGCTATTTCCGGGTACTATCGTGGCAGGATAGATGCAATTGTTATGTGGCTGATAAATATTACATGGAGCATACCCACTTTATTGCTTGTTTTCGCCTTTACTATGGCTACCGGAAAAGGCGCCGGGCAGGTTTTTATTGCCGTAGGCCTTACCATGTGGGTAAGTGTTGCCAGGCTAGTCCGAGGGCTTGTACTAAGTACAAAGGAACTTGGCTATATACAGGCTGCAAGAGCATTAGGATTTAAAGATACCCGGATTATCATAAAACATATTTTACCAAACATAGCCGGGCCTGTCCTGGTGCTTACAGCAAGCAATTTTGCCACAGCCATAATCATTGAATCCGGGCTGAGTTTCCTGGGGATAGGCGTACAGCCTCCTCAGCCTAGTTGGGGGCTCATGGTCAGAGAAAATTATAATTTTATTATTACGCACAATCCATCTTTGGCACTAATACCCGGCGCAGCCATAATGCTACTGGTACTGGCTTTTAACATGGTAGGCAACGGTCTCAGAGATGCAATTGACATTAAAGAAACCAAATAAGATAACAGATCAGCTTTCATGCAGGATTACAGAACGGTTAATCCCTTCCTCCAGGGAAATGAGGGTTTCGGTTCTTTCTATTCCTTTTATCCTTTGCAACCTGTCGTGTAATATATAGCGGAGTTGTGTTATATCCTTGCAAACAATTTCAAGAAACATACTATAGTTTCCCGTAGTATAATTCAGCCTGATTATTTCTGATATTTGCATAAGCTCTTTTGCAACATCATCGTACAAAGAGCTTTTTTCCAGGTATACCCCGATAAATGCAGTTATATCATATCCCATTTTTTTTAGGTTCACGTTTAACCTGGTACCCTTCACCACGCCCATTTCCTGAAGCTTTTTTATACGCACATGTATTGTTCCTGCACTCACCTGCAGTTTTTTCCCCAGGTCCGCATAGGAAATGGCTGCATTTTGCATCATTTCGTTCATTATCTGAACATCGAGGCTGTCAATATTTAATCCTGTAGGCATGTATTAGATGAATTATAAAAAAATTTAACTCTTTATAAATATATTAAATTTTTTTATTTTTTAGCTTCAATAATAAATTTTCTTTACTTTTTTTCAGGATTAACAAAATTTATTTACACGGATTTATGCTTTCCCGGCCTGTTGAAAATATTCCATTGAAAACCTTTTCTGTCCTGCACGGCGGATTCATTTTATATCTTTGCGAACTATGGCACAAAAAAAATTGATTCGCTTTTCAGCAATTAAAACTTTTTCTAATGTTCTTGAATATCCTTCTGATATAAAAGGTAAATGGCATTTGCATTTTCAAAATTCGAATCCGATAATTCTGGAGTTAGCGTGCGGAAAAGGGGAATACACTGTGGCTTTATCTAATAAATACTTATATCAAAATTTTGTAGGTGTGGATATAAAAGGAAACAGGTTGTACATAGGGGCAAAAAAATGCATCGATAACCTTCAACATAATGCAGCTTTTTTAAGGACGCAGATAGAAATGATCGATAACTATTTTGATGAAAATGAGGTTGACTCTATTTGGATAACTTTCCCCGATCCGCAACTAAGGGCATCCAAAGCCGGGAAAAGACTTACTCATCCCAGATTCCTGCGCCTGTATCAAAAATTCCTGAAAGCAGGAGGCGTTATTCATTTGAAAACCGATTCGCCTGATTTATTTTCCTTCACAATGAGAGTTATAGAATTATATAGGCTTATTCTTTTAGAGAAAAGTGATGATGTTTATAAACAAATGCCAAACGAAGACCTGAATATAAGGACATACTATGAAAGCCTTGACATTGCACGCAGCAATAAAATTTTTTATCTTAAATTTTCTTTGCCAAAAGATATCCCTGATTATGATGAACAACTAAAAAAAGAAGTAATGATGGCATCAAAAGCATAATAATATATTGGGCCAAGATTAACCGTTATGAAAAAAAATAAACCAAATACGCAAAAAGATTATAGTTTTTTTGAAGACGTATATGATGTGGTAAGGCAAATCCCCAAAGGGCGGGTTTCAAGTTATGGTGCTATTGCCAATTATCTCGGCACTAAGCTATCGGCCCGAATGGTGGGATGGGCAATGAATGCATCTCATAGATATGTCCCAAAAGTTCCGGCTCACAGAGTTGTAAACCGGTCCGGAATGTTAAGCGGTAAAAATCATTTTGGGTCCCCAACAAAAATGGAAGAATTGCTCAAGAAAGAAAAAATTTTGGTTGCTAAAGACCAGGTTATTGCTTTTGAAAAATTGTTTTGGGACCCTTCAGTTGAGTTGAAATTATAATTATAAAAAAATCATAGCCTTTCAACTTCATCCTGGTTTAACTGTAAG
>CAZKPH010000148.1:0-6006 GCA_964554605.1 uncultured Ferruginibacter sp. | reverse complement strand
GGAGAAGTTGTTCCAGGTGCAGATAAATTTGCCAGATAGGGAGTTGCTTCAATACCTGCACTTGTTGTAGCAGTACCAGAAGTAACCGCAGTTGGGTTACCATTGTATTGCCTTACATTATAGATATATGGATTGGATGATTTTACATACTCATTGGGGTTATATAATGCAAAATTTGCCGTGCTGGTAGAAGCGGAAATGAATCTTACATTAGACCCATACGTATATCCTCCCAAAGCATAAAAATCAAAAACAGGGTTAATACAATAGGTACCCCCTGAAGAGGGTATCAAAAATTCAAGGCGTACGGGATAAGATGCCGGCGTAACAGAATAGTTAGTAGTGCCGGTCAATGGAGCCGTAGTTGTTGCAGTGGTTATCAAAACATCACTCGAACTGTACACCCTTACCACTACGCCTCCTACAAAAGGTTCATTGGTATCTTTCGTACCATTTCCATTGAAATCTTTAAAGACCGCTCCGGAGATTTGAGAATAAACTGGCGACAGCGCAATACATAGCGCCACTGCCAGCAGCGTAGAGATTTGTTTCATATTTAATTTAAATGGTTAGTTGATTTTTCAAGGATATTATTATTTCCCAAAAAATAACTATGTTAAAAAAGTATATTTTCTTTATTGCTATAAGCGGCGCAAAAGTATAAACATTCAATCATTTTACACAAAAAAAATATTATATGAATAACATATACTTTACTTTATAAATTGCCATTTTTTTATTTCCGGATCATACATCAGGCGTAAGACAGTTTCTTTACTTTCTGTAGGCGCAGAAAGATTGTAATTGAATGCAACTGTATGCAATTCCATATGATCGTTATTATCAAAACGAATCTTCCTTACTCTTTCATTACTGTTAGCTACCTGATCAGCGATTGAAAATTCTATTTGCGCTTTCCCGCCAAAAGTACCGTCCTGTTTCAGTTGTATTGAATATATATCCGGTGTCCTTGCACTTGCCATATATAAACGCCTTTGCCCTGTAATGTACGTTATACCCAGCCCAATCACATCCATATCTTCGTAAGTATCCAACACTTTGCCGGAGGCAGGATCCAATGCATATATTTTACCCTTCTCCTGATTTATTTCACTACCCATAACACTTGATACATACAAGATATCCGCTTCACATAAATAAGCCATCCCAAGAATTCCGTAAGGATTTGACTGCGGGATATTAGATGGCAAAGGGAGGGAGACAAATTGTTTCATTTCTCCGGTAAGCCTATCCACTTTATATACAATGTTCTGCTTTTCGGTTGGGTTCGTAAGCATATTTATTGTAGGGACAGGCGCTACAAACACATTCCCTACCGGGTCAATCTGTATTGGCCCCATTGTACCTGCCATTTTCCATGAAGGATACTGAAATACTTGCCGGATATTACTCCCTGTGTCGCCCGGCAGCCCCAGTTGTATCAAAACCAAGCCCTGAGTCCTTTTTTCAGAAGTACTCAATGCCGAGCGGGCGGGATCGAACCCGGCGGTACGAATGAAAGGCGGCTGAACGCTACATTTATTTGTTTGGTATTCTACTTCTTCCTCCTTACAGGAAGAAATAAATGCCAGCAAGTAAATGACGAGGCAACTCTTTAATAATAAACTCATTAGCTACTTATTATTTGGATGCAATGGTGTGAATTTCGGACCGCATATACAAGGATATATCTTTGTAGTATACACACCGTTGACCAACACTGATTCTGCCCAACAATATTCCCTACCCTTTGTATCGTCATTTTTCAGCTGAGCAACGTACCATATAACGAGTTTTTTGCCACGTATATTGTCCGGTTTGGGTTCAATAAATTTTTCAGGCCCCTGATGGTAGTCCGTATTGCAACAAGGCCCGATTGTTGTCATATCAGACTCTCCCTCATCTACATTAGGTTTATTCTGTGTTACGTAAACAAATGCATTATCCCCTCTGCCGCCATCGCCGAATTGGCCATGGCCCGGTTCCATATAATACCCGTTGCCTGTATTATCTGTAAGCCGGTACTGGTAACCCTCTTTTGTATAGCGTGTTACAGACCCCTGCAATTGCCATCTTTCCGTTTTCCAATCATTCCATGCAGTTCCGTCCCATTCGGCAAAAGCATTCTGCTCTGCAGCAAAAGCAATTCGAAAGACCGGCCTATAAGTACCATCATTGCCACATCCTCTCCCATGGCTCGCCCCGGCAACCCTAAAACTCCCGTCCTTATAAAATTCATAACGCTGAAAATACTCATAGTTACAAGGTGTAGGGAAAGCATCCATACGAAACCGTTGCTCCAGTGCAAAACCAACTGTATTATTTTTTTCATCATTTATAATAGCCACTTTTGGCGGGGCCACAGCAACAACGGCAGCCTGCGAGAAATACGGGCAGCCTATTGCATCACTATATCCGAATCCGTCCGTTCCGGAATAACTTACATGCCAATCCACCAGTTTAGCGCTTTGTAATACCGGAACATTTTTAAATGACACCTGGGATATCCGCAAACCATCACTATTGGTAAGGATATAATTCATTTTCCAGCCATCTTTCTCCAATGTTGTTTCACTTTCACAGTAACAGGACGATATTTTGTCGTCCTGAAGTTTTCTTTCGGTTATTGGAGTAGCAGGCCCTGTTTTACCAACATTCGTCCATCTAAGCCCTACTAATCTATAGTCAGTAAGATCAACGATTGCCCATAACGCTTTTTCATCTTTGATAAAAGTAGGAGAAACACACAAATGTTTTGATCGTTCGCAACGGGAACGGTTAAGTGCTGTTTTAATACGGGTATACAGTATGTCCTTTTCTGATGGTTTTACGCCAAGTGCCTGCTGGACTTCGGGAGATTCAACAGCTATTTTAACGGCAATACTCCTGAGGCATTCGGGGATATCTGGCTGTGTCTGTTCCTGCCGGCTCACAGCCAGGCTGATCTGGTGCCGAATATCTACAACTGCCGAGATACTAAGATTCAATGCGTAATTATACATATCTACCCTATAACAATCCTTCAAATCATAAGCGTTCTTAACATAACTCATATCACTTTGCCTTGCAGGATAAATTCCAAATATTTCACACCTATAGGGTAAATGTGTCTCCAGGTTCCTGACATTTGAAGTAAACCCCGTATCCTGCAATGCTATAGCCTGTGCTGCTTTCTGGTTTTCATCCAGTGAATCCTGGCAAAGCATTACCGGCATGGGCAGTAGAAGGGCCTGTTTAATCTTCTCCAAACGCTCTTTGACAAAAGGGAAAATCTTAGAACTATCAACATCCAATATTACTGACTGGCGCATATCATCTTCAGCAGAAGGAGATTTTTGATTGTTACACGCAGCCAATAAAACAATAATGGCCGGAAAGAAAAACAAATTTTTTTTATTCATGAGAATGGCGGTATTAAATATTAATATCTTTTTTGCGTTTCATCTTCCGTAAACGGATTCGTAAATGACGGATTAGTTGTCAACGAAGAATCAGATAAGCTGTAAAGAAAGTTTATAAGGTCGATTTTTTCATCGGGCGTAATCGAAAACCCGCTTGCATAAGGATGTTTATACGGATTCGTTCTCCCATCGCCGGCATATTGGCCTTGCCCGATAAGCATTCCTCCTCTACTGAAAATATCGATCACATCAGATAGTGACGCAGCACTCCCATCGTGAAAATAGGGAGATGTAAAACCGATATTCCGCAAGGTAGGCACACGGAACTTACCCATATCCTGCGCTTTATGTGTAAGTTGCAAAAGGCCTTGGTCATATTCCGGATAAGCACCCTTTCCATCAATATTATACAGCCCTATATTGAAATAATAGATTGTATCATGTGTATTGGCATCAATAATATCCGGGGTAGAAAAATTAAAACCTCCATGGCAATGCCCACAACGCAGTTTCTCAGAGAAGAAGAGTCCCATTCCGTTTTTTTGCGAGGCTGTAAGTGCATTCTTATCTCCCTTAAGATATTTATCATACGGAGCTTTATCCGATATCAGCGTACTCATAAAATCGCAAATAGCCAGCCGTATATTTTTCCATGTTATTGCAGTATCAGCACCAGGGAAAGCTTTTGCAAAAAGCCCTTTATACATAGAATCCTTACGTATCCGGTCAATGATCTTTTCTTCATTGCCCGTTAAGCCCATTTCCACCGGATGTTCATTGTACAATGGATTTTGCATCTGTGCATAAGCTGTATGAAATGTTGAATCCGACTGTGTAAGATACTTATACCAGGCAAGATTAAAAGTTGCAGAAGTATTTCGTTGGTGAAGATCAGCAAAGGCTCCTATGGAGCGTTTATACCCATCGGTAAAAGCAAATTTCGGATTATGACAGGTGCCACAGGATTTTACATAATTCACAGACAAGCGCCTGTCAAAAAAAAGATACTGGCCCAATTTTGCCCTATTTGCCTGAATTGTATCTGTTACAGGTTCTTTTTTCCCGGAAGTAAGGCAAGAAAAAAAAGAAAGCAATGCGGCGATACAGATAATCACCGTTAGCGTGGAAGAGATATGTGACTGTTTCATATTTACCACCATTAAAGGAACATAACTGTTAGCCTCAACCGGCAAACAAATTACTGTTTGCCTTCTCGGCAGCTTCAATTGTAACAAAAGACGACAAAATATCCGCTTTGTTTTTTTGTACTGCCACAGTATGTTCGAAATGAGCAGAAGGCTTACCATCTTGTGTACGAATTGTCCACTCGTCCTTATCCGTAAACACATTTTTTGTGCCCATATTGATCATGGGCTCAATAGCAATAACCATCCCTGAAACCAGTTTTACCCCAGCACCTCTTTTCCCGTAATTAGGCACCTGCGGATCTTCATGTAAATGACGGCCAATGCCATGGCCGACTAATTCCCGGACAACGCCATAACCATTTTCATGCTCGGTATAATGCTGCACAGCAAAAGAAATATCACCCAACCTGTTGCCGTGAATAGCTTTTTCTATTCCCTTGTATAAGGATTCTTTGGTAATGCATAGCAATTTTTTTTCGTCTTCTCCAACACCTGCCAACGCAAATGTATAAGCGCTATCGCCATGATACCCATTAATTAATGCCCCTACATCTACTGACACAACATCCCCATCTTTTAATTCTGTTTTTCCGGGAAATCCGTGAACAACAGCATCGTTCACGGAAATACAAGTAGCATATGGATAGGCCGGCTTTCCATATCCTTTAAAAGATGGAACGGCTCCATTATCCCGGATAAACTGTTCCGCAAGCGTATCCATCTCGAGTGTGCTAATACCTGGGCGAATTGCTTTCGCCACCTCCGTTAATGTTTTACTCACCAACAAATTACTGATGCGCATTAACTCAATTTCCTCCTTCGATTTATAATAAATCATATTGCAAATGTAAAAATAAAGCCCCGACAAAAGTCGGGGCCAATGATAAATATTTATTCAATTTTTCCTGGAGATATTATTACATACCGGAAGCTACCGATTGGCGCCCCTGAATACGGCCGGTATTCATTAAGCCGTCATACTGGCGCATAAGCAACTGGGTTTCTATCTGCTGTAATGTATCCAGGATAACCCCCACCATAATCAGAAGTGATGTCCCCCCATAGAATGTGGACCAACCTTGTTGCATACCAAATATTATCTGGAATATACCTGGGAATATACCTACTAAAGCCAATAATACAGCCCCGGGCAATGTAATCCTATCCATGATTGTACCAATATAATCAGCTGTGGGCTGTCCTGGTTTTACACCCGGTATGAACCCGTTGTTTCGCTTTAGGTCTTCTGCCATCTGTTTCGGGTTAAATATCAAAGCTGTATACAAGAAAGTAAAGCCAATTACACACACAGAATAAACCAACATGTAAATACCATTAGTATGGTCTGTAAAATATTTTGCCCAACCACCTCCGGTAAACCCGGAAAAGATCGTTGGCAAAAACAAAATAGCCTGAGCAAAAATAATAGGCATAACACCTGCAGCATTTACTTTCAG
>CAZKPH010000147.1:0-6022 GCA_964554605.1 uncultured Ferruginibacter sp. | reverse complement strand
TCCATCATCCGGTCGTATTCCATTTCTTTAGTTACATCCTGCATTGCACCAATTGCCCTTACCGCTGCCCCGGCATTATTATACATGATATATAGCCTGTCCATTACATTTTTATAAGAATTATCAGCACAACGATAACGGTAGCGAGATTGGATTACCTGTTTTTTATTTCCAAACGATTCTTTATATAAATTCCGTAACATCTTTTGATCGTTAGGATGTACATTTTTCTCCATCCATAAGTTGGAATTATTTATGACTGTTTCCGTATGGCCAAAGATTTCTTTCATTCCCTGGTTATAAACAATAGTATCATTTTGTATATCCCAATCCCAAATAACATCCCTGGTTGCTTTCGAAACAGCCCCATATCTTTCCAGGGCTTCAAAAATTTTTGCCTCAGATTCTTTCCTATCGCTAATATCTGTAACCATTACCAACGACCCCGTATAGTTATTGTCCAAATACATCCGGCTTATACTCAATTGTGTCCAAATATATTTCCCGTCTTTTCTATAGAATTTAAAATCATAAACTTCAGATTTTTCTGGTGCGGAATGATGCGTCTTTTCCTTTATGAACCTTTCGCCTTCTTCATCCATGAAATTGTAAATGCTTCGCCCCAACATCTCCTTTGCTGTATGGCCCAATATTTCCGCCATACGTTCGTTTAAAAAAAGCGTAACTCCGTCTTTATCAAACATCCAAATACCTTCATTAGCCGTTTCTACAATTTCCCTATACTGTTCTTCACTTTCCGTAAGCCTGAGTTCAGCCATTTTCCTAAGATGCTCTCTTTCGAGGTTTTCAAGAGCATAAGATATATCAGCAGAGGCCTCCTTTAATAATTCAATTTCGTTTTCATCGAAATAATTATCTTCTGAAGAATATAAGGTAAAAGTATTAACAACCTTTCCAAATTTCATAATTGGAAGAGAAATCAAAGACCTGTAACCACAAAACAAAGCATCTTCCCGCCACGGACGTAGAAAAGGGTCTTTTTCAACATTGTTACATACAAAATGCCTGCCTTCCCGTATTGCAAACCCGGTTGGGCCATTTCCTTCCGGTTCTCCTGAATCCGTCAAAATACGAATCCTTCTGAGATAGCCTGTTTCATCGCCATAGCTGGCAACAGGAATAACCTGGCCTGTTTCCATATCCGGCTTCCCAACCCATGCCATACTGAACTTTCCAACATTTACGGCAATCTTGCACAAACCTTTGAAGAGTGTGTCAATATCCGTATCCCGCACTACAGACTGGTTTATATCAATGATAAAATTGTAAAGGCGGTTTAGTTGCATAAGTTTTGTTTGCGCCTGACGCGACTCTGTAATGTCCTGGTATGAACCGAAGACCCTTTCACATTTTCCGTCGCGTAAAACCGGCTGGCCGACTAACCGTATCCATTTTTCCTTTCCCTTTTCTGTCTGGATCTGCACTTCCAGATCGAAAGAAGCGTGATTGTGTTGTGCCTCATTAATCAGGTTTTGTACACGCCGTTTCATAAATTTTTGTTTCACATATCGGGAAAAAGTATCTACACCTATTGCTGTATTCAACTCTATTTCAAATATTTCTTTTGAAACCTGCGACCAAATAACACGCCCTGTCACGAAATTGTACTCCCATAAACCCGTCCTCGTAATTTGTTGTAATTCGGACAATTCCTGTTGTCTGTCTTGCAGTTCTACAAGCCTGTGGTCTATTGTGTGGTAAAATTTCCGAATTAATTTATAAAGCAAAAATGTTGTAACAATAACATAAAGCAACCCTTTTAAAATCGATATTACCATGTGGTCATATCTGCTCTGTATATGAAAAAAGAACAAAACCAGTTCATCGCTAAGAAATATCCAGAGCGCAGCTACTACAAAATATATAATAGAAACCTTTGTTGCAGGTCGCACTTGCATCAGGAAAGTTATGTTTGTTTTAAGGAATAAGGTGATTCTTACTACCTAAGTTACAAATTTTCTTTCCGATTTTAAATGCTGTGAACAAATAAAAATTTTTAACAATCGTATTTTTGACAGTGCATAACGGTATTGTTTAGCCGACATTATCTTGTGGTTTTCAGGAAAGATTATCTTCGTTCTGCTTGATTTTCATAAAACAACATCTGACTAGTTTGTTTATAAAACTAACGGTATAGAATAACGCCTTCGTAAATTTACTAATTATTCTCTTTTATAAAATAATACCGAAAGCTCGTAAAAATACGGTAAGAAACTCGGGCAAAAGAATAAAAAATGCAGGAAATTTGCTTTAAGAGAATAAAAAGGTGTTGAAATAATCAACACCTTTTTACTATACAAAACCAGGATTAACAGAAATATATATGCGCAGTACTGGTTTATTATAACGGTAATGAATAAGCGTGATTTTTTTATTTCTTATCATATTCATAAATCAAATATCCCCATGGGGGAAGGGTGCGTGCAATCCCTGCTATCTCCTTCTTGCCGGAAAAAATGTTTCTGGCTTTACCCGCCAGAGATTTGTCTTTAATATCTATGGGTTGAGCGATAGGAGAGAGATTTAGCACAACAAGAACTTTATTTCCGTCTTTTTCTCTAAGATAAGCATATAGTTTAGTGTCGTCGCCCACATTTACTTTTGTAAAAGATGCATCTGCAGATAAGGCCGGATTTCTTTTACGAAAATCTAAAAGCGTTTTATAAAAAGAAGCTCTTGCTAATTTTTCAAATGTGACAGGGTCTTTATCGAAAAATTTTATTGCCCGCAATACGGGTTCCTCCTGGCCGGTATATATCAGGGGAATACTATTTACCATTGTTTGTGTAAATACGGCAAACGGGGCGTGTGCATCTCCCGGAAACGTTTCGTAATCAGATTTGTTCCAACTGTTCTCATCATGGTTACTTGTAAAGTACATTTGCAGGGTATTGCGTGGAAATTTCCTGTCACTCTCGTTTTTCAGGCTGTCAATGGCCAGGGCGTTGTATTCCCCTTTAACTATCTTTTGCAATCCCCAAAACATATGCCAGGGATATACTGCATCAAATCCGCTCTTAATAAGAAAAGAACTATCTCCTTCGGCAAGCATGAAAACATCTTTTTCTTTTTTCAAAACATGTATACAGCGGCTCCAAAAGGAACCGGGCACATTAGAGGCCACATCACAACGAAAACCATCTATGCCGGTTTTTACAACCCAGAATTTCATAGCCGCAATCATACTGTCCTGCATTTCTTTGTTTTTATAATCAAGCTGCCTTACATCTGCCCAATCAAATGCTACTGCTGGTTTGCCAGAGCTGTCTTTTACAAAAAAATCCGGGTGCCTTGTTATCCATCCATTATCAGCTCCGGTATGATTGGGTACCCAGTCAATTATCACTTTCATTCCCCTGGCATGAATAGCTTTCACCAACGCCTGCCAATCCTTCATAGTACCATATTCGGGATTCAATGTCGTATATTCAGCAACCGCATAATAACTGCCAAGGCTCCCTTTCCGGTCAACTTTGCTGATTGGGTTTATTGGCATAAACCACAATGTTTGAACTCCCATTTTTTTCAAACGGTCGAGATGTTTGGCAAAAGCATTTAGTGTCCCTTCCTGTGTATACTGGCGTATATTTACTTCGTAAATATTCCCTTGCATGGCCCATTGCGGGTGTACCACCGGTTGGGGAGCCTTAATGCCTGCAAGGCGTGTAGGCTGGGCTAAGGAGATAACTGAAACAGAAAACTGTAATAGCAGAATCAAAAAGAATTTTTTCATATAGAGAATTGTTTTAGTGTATATAGTTTTACAAAAATATGGTTGTTTCAGATAATAAACGCCCCGGAAAAATCAGGGTGCTGCAAGTGCCGCTGCGCCGAAAACTCCGGCGCTATCACCTAAAGAAGGTTTTACAACAGGAACTGTCACGCCATTATTAAATATGTAAGAGCTAAGAAATTCTGTTCCGGCATCATACAAATTTTCGATATTACCTACCCCGCCGCCAATGATTATTACATCTGGGTCTAACAAATTGGTAACTACCGATACTGCTTTGCCAAAAAAACGGCACAAACGGTCAATAACTGCTACCGCATTTTCATCTGTTCCTTTATGATAATTGCCATAAATTTCTTTTAAAGAAAGTTTTTTTCCGGAGATGGCGTAATAGTATCTTTCCAGCCCTGGCCCGGAAATAACCGTTTCCACACATCCTGTTTTTCCACAGTAGCAATCCCCTCCTGAATCATCTAAATAATTATGGCCCCATTCTCCCGCAATACCATGATGCCCATTCCATATCTTTTTGTCAAAAACAATACCGCCGCCGACACCCGTACCCATGATAATACCAAAGACCACTCTTGCATCAGGAAACCTTTCGTGTACAACGCCCCAATGTGTTTCAGCCAGTGCAAAACAATTGGCATCATTTGCCAATTCTACAGGCACTTTCAGTAAATTTTGCAAATCGTTTTTCAATGGCATCCCGTTTAACGCTGTACTGTTGGAATTTTTCATTGTATTCAGCCCTGGATCTAAAATACCCGGAGTACCCAATCCTATTTTTTGCGGGTACAATCCGGTTGCCTGTTGCATCTGCCCGACCAGCCTTTGAATTTGGCTGAGAATATGCCGGTAACCTTTGTGGCTTTCCGTATTTATTCTTGTTCTGACAATTGGAATGGCTTCTTTTAGCGAGGGCAATACAACTCCTTCTATTTTTGTCCCTCCCAGGTCGATACCCCAAAGTGGCTGAGTCATATTATTTGCATTTTTATAAACGGGTTTCATTACAGAGAGGCCGGCACCCTGTTTGTTTATCCAAGCATAGAATGAGCCGGTGCCCTGTTTTTGTCAACCTGGTAAGCCCATAAAACCAACAGCCATTGTGCCAGCCCCAAAAGCGCAACGGGCTCAATGTCTTCCGGAGGGGGGCCAAATGTATTAGCAAGATGAACGATCAGCAGGAATACGACCAACAAAGCAAAAGATATTTTTCCGGATTTATTCTTTGCAACCGTAACCGATAAAAACATACGGATACCGATATAAAACATTAGCAGTTCAACTATCAGTTCAATATATTTATAATTCCAAAGTCCCAGCCCTACTTTATCTTCGGTAAAAGGCGTAAGCGGCAGATCTGGTATATGCACAAACAGGTCTAATGCCCAATGACTGATCACTAATAAGCAAATTACGATTGCCCCTTTTGCATATTTTTTAAACATCAGGTATATGACAGCAAGGATCGGTGCCCATAACAGTGCTGCCAGCAAACTGTGCGAATAAGGATAATCGGTAAATATCAATGGAAAAACTGCATGCGGGTCTGGGTCGATATCTGCTTTTTCTATGCCCAGGATCAGAAAAAGCGGCCAGATAAGATCAAGCCACTGCGCAGCAATAAAAAGTACCCCCAGCGATGTGGATCTATCGAATTTTTTGGCTGCCATAGCAACAGCAAAATGGCCTATGAACATAATTTATCCGTTTTCTCAACAATTCTTTTGTTTGCACGAATAATCCTCTTTTAAGGATTATAAACGGCAAAGTTCTTTAATTAAATTTTCATATTGGGGAAATTCCCGACATAATTCTTTTGCTTCCGCAAGAAAAAAATCTTCAAAATCAAACCCCGGGGCTACTGTACAACCGGCAAAGGAGAATACGGTTTCCGGGGCAGGCTTGCAGGCAAACCATGTATTGGCCGGTACAATATACTGGAATAGCTCTCCTTTTGTGATATCATTCCCCAGTTTTATTATTTCAAGTACGCCATCCTGGTGTATCATGAAAATATGCAAAGGCCCTCCTGCATAAAAATGCCAGCATTCGTCACTTTTTATTTTGTGGAATGCAGAAAATTTTTCTTTTTCCAGTAAAAAATAAATAGCGGTTGAAATGGATCGGCTACCGTTAAATCTTTCCGGAAGATTTTCTTTTTCCACCGATTCACCGCTTCTGTATGTTTCTTTGTACCAGCCCCCTTCCGGATGCGGAGACAGGCCAAATAATTGAATCAGAGACCAGGCATTTAGC
>CAZKPH010000146.1:0-6037 GCA_964554605.1 uncultured Ferruginibacter sp. | reverse complement strand
CCAAAAAAGTGGAATCAAGGCCTTATGACGTACTTAACAGCAAAGAAGCAAAAGTAGAAGCCCAGGGAAATCCCAGTAGCTTTTTGCACATTACCAAAAGCGAGATTGACCTCCCGGATAATATTGACATCCATTCACAAGAAGTATACAATAAAGCAAAAGAAAACCTGGATGCCTTTATAAGCAGGAATATTTTATTTAGAGAAAATAAGGCTTGCTTTTATATATACCAACTGGTAATGAATGGCAAAAGCCAGACAGGGCTGGTAGGTATCAGCAGCGTAGATGACTACGAAAAGGGGAAGATAAAAAAACATGAATTTACCAGGCCGGAAAAAGAAGAAGACAGGATCAATCATATTAAAATAACGGGAGCACAAACCGGCAATGTTTTCCTGGCATACAAAAACATAGCCGATATCGACACATTGATTAATGAATGGAAAGATACACATAGCCCCGTTTATGATTTCGTTGCCGATGATGCAATCCAGCATAGTATCTGGATTATTAATGACGATAAAGTAATTAAATCGCTAACCGACCTTTTTAAAAAACAGGTGACGGCTACATATATTGCAGACGGCCATCATCGTGCGGCATCTGCTGCAAAAGTCCGTAAATCACTTGGGGAAGAGGCAACCAATGGATCCAATTATTTTCTAACCACCCTGTTTCCTGCCGGCGAATTACATATTTTAGATTACAACCGTGCCGTTTCTGACCTTAATGGATTAACTGAAGAAGAATTTTTAGTAACTATCAGAGATAAATTTACCGTTGAGAAATCTATCAAAGCTGTTACTCCTGCTGCCCTGCATGAATTTGGAATGTATATCAATAAGCATTGGTATAAATTAACAGCCAAAGAGGGCTCCTATACAACCGACCCTATCGGTGTGTTGGATGTATCAATCCTGCAAGACAATCTGCTTAATCCCGTATTAGGCATAAAAGATCCCCGTACCGATAAGAGAATTGATTTTATCGGAGGTATACGTGGGCTTTCAGAATTGGAGAAAAGAGTGAATAGTGGAGAAATGTCCGTTGCATTTAGTCTTTACCCTGTAAGCATCCAACAGCTTTTTGACATTGCAGATACAGGAAATGTCATGCCACCTAAGAGTACCTGGTTTGAACCTAAGCTGAGGGATGGTTTACTCACGCATCTTATTTACAGCTAAGCAGTATTTGAAAGATGCCCTCAACAGGGTCTTTTTTATACAACAAAGAGATAATAACCAAATAACATTTTTTTTATTAAAAATGCGAACTTAGCTTATCTCCGATATGATAACCATTGATTCTCTCGATACAGTCAATTTTGAAGAACTTTCTGTCTCTTTTAAGGAAGCATTTAAAGACTATGGCTTTCAACTCACGGAAGAAGAATTAAAAAAAATGCTTCGGCGCAGAGGTTATGTACCCGCTTTATCCTTCGGCGCTTTTGACAATAATAAATTGGTGAGCTTTACGCTGAACGGGGCAGGCACACACGATAATATCCCAACAATATACGATACCGGCACCGCTACGATACCCGCATACCGCAATATGGGCCTTGCAAAAAATATATTCAGTTATTCCCTCCCTATTTTAAAAAAAGCAGGCTTTAAGCAATATTTGTTGGAAGTGCTGCAGAATAATACAAAGGCTTTGGCCTTATATAAAAAAATTGGATTCGGCATTTCGAGGCAATTTAATTATTTCCTTCAGCAAACAGATACTTTAAAAATAATACAAAATAAGAATACAGGTATTTCGATAGTAAAAAATGTTGCTTTGGATAATAAAAAGGAAATGGCTTCCTGTTGTGATTTTACACCCGCATGGCAAAATAGCTTTGAAGCAATCGAGCGGGCACTACCGGAATTTGTAACATTAGAAATATATGACAATGGAATGCTCTCCGGTTATTGCATTTTTGAACCTGCATCCGGAGATATCGCCCAATTGGCCGTTCACCCAACTCACAGAAGAAAAGGGCTAGGTACCCTCCTTTTAAAAAAGGCCCTGCACCTCTGTAAACACCGTACAATAAAATTTATTAATACAGAGACAAATTGTGCATCTGTTACTCAATTTTTGTCTGCCAATAATATTCCACTAAAAGGGAAACAGTACGAAATGAGGCTTCGCTTATAACAATTTTAGTAATACTATCTGCGAGGACAGTGAAAGCATTTAGACAGATTAACTAAGCGCTAACAAATATGTTAGGGGCTTTCATATCTCTTTTTTATCTTTACTTTAATGAAAAGAATATTTGTCCTGGTTGCCCATAGCACCATTTTGTTTATACATACATTAACCGCTCAGGATATCAGGGAAATGCAGGGAAATGCCCGCACATTTATGTTACAGGGAGATTATGCCAATGCGATACTAATCCTCAACCGGGCATTACAGTCTGATCCGCAGAATATAGAGACATTGAAGAACCTGGCTTTAAATTACTATTTCCAGAAAAATTACCCCAAAGCGCTCGAAACGATAAAACCCGTATTGGACATGGATGCTGCAGATGATCAATGTTATCAGATTGCAGGAAATATCTACCAGGCTATGGGTGAAGATAAGGATGCAGAAAAACTTTACAGGAAAGGGCTGAAAAAATTACCACAAAGCGGCCCGCTTTATAATGACCTTGGAGAAGTGATCTGGAATGAAGACAAAGGAGGCTCTATCGCTGTATGGGAAAAGGGAATTGAAAGTGACCCGGGATACTCACGCAATTACCTAAATGCTGCTAAATATTATTCCCTTGCTGGAAACAGGGTATGGAGTATATTGTATAGTGAGATATACCTCAATATGGAACCACTTAGTACCAATACCCCGGAAATAAAATCTCTGTTATTGGAAAATTATAAACAATTATTTGAAAACCCTGATCTGTCAAAAGCCTATGCAGAAGACAATAAATTCGGCAAAGCTTTTGTACAAATCATGAATCAGGAAAGCATCCTTGCGTCGACAGGTATTAATACAGAAACGCTGACTATGATCCGTACCCGGTTTATATTGGATTGGTTTGATAAATATGCCCGGAAATTCCCATTTCGCTTATTTGAATACCATCGCCAATTATTGCAAAACGGATTATTTGAAGCATATAATCAATGGCTATTCGCTCCAACACAAAATCTGCCATCCTATCAAAATTGGATAAACCTGCATACAGCAGAATATGACGAATTTATTCGTTTTCAGAAAGGAAGGATATTCAGGATACCGCAAGGCGAGTTCTACCGTTAACTACAAATAACTATTACAATATTATTTTGCAGCCATCATAAGTTTTTTTTTAACTTACACCCCATTACTGTGCGAATAAGGAATTTGCTTTGGAGATAAGTAGCAGGCAACTCTCATACAAAAGGTCATTTTACAAAGCTTTCCTGTCACTTATATTAATATCGGAAAATATTTTATGAGGATACTGAGGCTGGCATTATACTTTATTTATAACAGTAGTTTGCAAAATGCTTAACCCTGGTTGTATATAAATATAGAGTTTGCTTATGAAAGAAATAACAAGGCTGTTTGATTTCATTCAATACCAATTGGATAATGGGGCCAAGAAGGATATGATAGTTGGTAAATCAAGCGGGCAATGGAGAGAATATGCTACAGAAGAAGTTGTACAAATTGTCAATCAGTTGAGTGCGGGCCTGTTAAAATCAGGCATATGTGGAAATTCGCTGACGCCGGATACACAAGATAAAATTGCAATTGTAAGCAAAAACCGTCCTGAGTGGATTTTCCTGGATCTTGCCTGCCAGCAAATCGGCGCAATACTCTGCCCCATTTACCCCACCACACATATAAATGAAGTAGAATATATATTCAATAACGCAGAAGTAAAACTTGTCTTTGTAAACGACCGTGCAGATCTTGAAAAGATCAATATAGTACGAAACAAAATACCCAGCCTTCAAAATATATATAGTTTCGAAGACCTAGCCGATACCGACCACTGGTCCCGGCTTTTACAAAATATACATCAGGAAGATTTTGATAAAGTTGAAAAAACAAAAAAGACAATCCTTGCCAGCCACTGTGCCACGATCATATATACATCCGGCACAACCGGCAAACCAAAAGGAGTAATGCTAAGCCATAAAAACATTGTATCCAATATACTCAATGCCATCAAAACATTTCCCTTTGATGAAAACCCCACATGGAGGGCATTAAGTTTTTTACCTCTCAATCATATTTTTGAAAGATTAATAACGTATGTCTATATACGCAGTTATATTTCTATCTACTTTGCTGAGAGCATGGATACTATCCCTGAAAACCTGAAAGAAGTAAGACCCAATATGTTTACAACAGTACCTCGTTTGTTGGAAAAAGTATATGAAAGGATCATGCAGAGAGGCACCGAACTTTCAGGCTTACAAAAAAAACTCTTCGACTGGTCAGTAAGAATCGGCAACAAATACGACATTGACAAAGGTGGAGGCAATTACTGGTATAATCTTCAGCTTGCCATTGCCAATAAACTTATTTTCTCGAAGTGGAGAGAAGGACTCGGTGGCAATATTAAATTCATCGTAACAGGCGGGGCTGCCTGCCAGGCCAGGCTAATTAAGATTTTTACGGCTGCACGTATTGAAATTTTTGAAGGTTATGGCCCTACGGAAAACAGTCCTGTAATAAGCGTAAACTGCCATAAAAAAGGAGGCCTAAGAGTTGGCACCGTAGGGCTGGTAGTAGAAGGGCAGGAAGTAAAAATTGAGCCTGACGGAGAAATCTGTGTAAAAGGCCCGAGTGTAATGATGGGCTATTATAAAGACCCGGAATTAACAAAAGAAACCATTATTGATGGATGGCTGCATACTGGCGATATTGGAGAATTTGAAGATGGTAAATATCTTAAAATAACCGACAGGAAAAAAGAACTCTTTAAAACTAGTGGAGGAAAATATGTCGCCCCGCAACCCATCGAAAACAAAATGAAAGAGTCTCCTTTTGTAGAGCAGATAATGGTTTTGGGATCAGACAGAAAGTATGTTTCAGCACTGATAGTACCCTCATCCACTAACCTTCGTGTATGGATGCTCAAAAAAAATATCCCTTTTTCCACAATAGAAACTGCCGTAAAAGATCAAAGAGTAATCGATTTTTATCAGCAATTGATTGATTCTTTCAATACATTCTTCAATCATGTGGAACAGATTAAAAAATTTGTATTGCTTCCTGATGAATGGACGATTGAAACCGGAGAGCTTACACCTACTTTAAAGCTTAAACGGAAAACAATTATGCTTGAGTATGAAGATATCATTGAAAATATTTATCAATAGTTATTAATGGCTATTATTTTCATACTATTATGCAAGTGTATTTAATTCAATGATAATCAACCATTCGGGCAAACAAACGCCTGTTTATTATTTATTTATAAACATTGGCTGGCATATTTCGTTTGTTAATAACACATTAAAAAACCAACTATTCTTTAAAAAAATATATCTTAGATACTTTATACCCATATCTCATAAGCAAATCTAATTATTGAAAAAACATTTACTGATCTATATGCTTACAAAAAAAAGGCTACCTGTAATCTTATCTTTAGTGATAATTCTGTTCTCTTCAAAAAAGATCAATGCCCAACAATATTTTTTTAAAGATGTCCAGGAAAACCAACTGAACAAAAATTCCCTGAAAAGAGTCATCAAACCTTTTAAATACAGAACAATATCCCTGGATACGACAGGGCTACTCCGCTTGCTGGCTTCAGCCCCGATGGAAAAATATGTGATTAACAAAACAAAGAAACCTTTGCTGATAACACTTCCCTTGCCCAATGGAAAAACATCCCGTTTCAGCATTTGGGAAAGCCCGATAATGGCTCCTGAGCTTGCTACTATGTATCCCGAAATAAAGACCTTTACCGGGCAAGGTATAGATGACCCCACCGCAACAGTAAAACTAGACTGGACAGAACTGGGTTTTCATGCTATGATATTATCACCGGTAACAACTTCCATTTTCATTGATACTTACGAGCAAAATAATAAGG
>CAZKPH010000145.1:0-6089 GCA_964554605.1 uncultured Ferruginibacter sp. | reverse complement strand
GCTAATTTCAGTAATGTGCAGACAGTTCCTTTAACAGGAAACAATCTGGAACCACTTAAATCTTATATGCAACGTTGTGCCCCTGGCAGTGCTATCACTTTTGATAATGTGAAGGTGCAGGGCCCCGATGGTAAACAACGTACTATACAAGGCGTAGGTATCGTTCTATATTAATATCTTTAAATAAAATTGGCTATGATAAAGCGTTTTGTGAAATATCTGTTTTTGGTGATTGGTATTTGTGTTTTTGTCAATATTGCTGAAGCACAGAAAAAAGGAGGAAGCCGTTCTTCTTCCAAACGTGGCGCTTCTGCAACCCGGAAAACCACAAAGTCAAAAACTAAAGCTAAAATTCAGCCTACTGCGCAGATTGATTCTGTGGCAACGGCTGCACCGGCTCCGGTAATGACTCCGCCGCCACCCAAACCGGATAGTTTACCTATCAAGGTTGTTAAAAAATCTTTGAGGCCGGACGAAGCCGTAGAAACAAGAGATATTAAAGACAGAACGCCTCTTGCATACGAACATTTGCGTGCTGATGATGCTATCTATAGGCATAAGATATGGAGAGAAATTGATGCCAGGGAAAAAATTAATCTTCCTTTCCGGTATGCGGCAGACGAGAATAACGGCAATCAGCGTTTCATTTCAATTTTAATGAAAGCCATTCAGGATAGTGCTGTTACTGTTTTTGATGCTATAGACGACAGGTTTACAACTCCTCTTACAATTGGCCAGGTTGCTGAAAAAATATCGGGAGGTAAAGAAATTGTTCCTATTTATGACTCTCTCGGTAATAAGATTGGCGATAAGGAAGTTGTAAAAGAAGTTAACCTCGATTCATTTTATAAGTTCAGGATCAAAGAGGAAGTTATTTTCGATAAAGAATCTTCCAGGTTATTCTGGAGAATTTTGGGGATCGCCCCGGTAAAAAATGTAATCACCAGTTCCGGCGTAAATCTTGGCGAAACCGAATTGTTCTGGGTTTATTATCCCGATATGCGCCCAATCTTTGCTAAGTATGAAATATATAATGGCAAAAACTACGGTGCAAGGATGAGTTGGGAAGAATTGTTTGAAAGCCGTATGTTTTCAGGAAGGATCATAAAGAGCAGTATGGATAATCCGTTTAACCTTAGCCTTAAAGAAATGCCGGGATTGAAGGACAATGGTGTATTCCAGTTGTTGGAGGGGGAAAGGATAAAAGAAAAGATATTTAATTACGAGCAGGATCTCTGGAGTTATTGATATCGAAAAATTTTTAAGTTTTGAAGCCCTGTCGGAAGACAGGGCTTTCTTATTTATGGCAAATACCCGTTATAGGGTATATTTTTTTTTGACAGCTATTGTAATTTCGTGACGGTTTTTCATAGGATATTGGATTTGAAACGGGGCTGGATTTTTATCCTGGCCCTTTTATTTTTTAAAATAGGTAGCGATAATTTTTGCTTTTGCCTGACCTATTTCTACTGCCAGGGAGTCTACTGTTGCATTTTTTATATTACCCACAGACCTGAATTTTTTTAATAATGTTTGTATTGTAGAAGGCCCGATGCCAGCTATTTTATTCAGTTCTGAAGTAAATGTATTCTTACTTCTTTGGTTCCTGTGGAACCCAATGCCAAAACGGTGTACCTCATCCCTGATTCTTCTTATTAGTTTAAGCCCCTCATCATCCCACGGAAGTTTAACAGACTCTTTATCATTTAGAAAAAATAGTTCTTCTTCATTTTTAGCAAGCCCGATCATAGTGCTTTTGTCCGAAATGCCTAGCTCCTTCATTGCTTCCGATGCAGCTTTCAATTGTCCTTTTCCGCCATCGATAATTATTAATTGTGGAAAAAAGCCCTCTTCTTCAGATAGTTTTTTATACCTACGGTAAACAGCTTCTTTCATTGTCGCAAAGTCATCAATGCCTTTGACTGTTTTTACATTGAATTTTCTATAATCATTTTTAGAGGGGAAACCATCCTTGAAACAAACCATTGCTGAAACGGGAAAGCTCCCCTGAAAGTTAGAGTTGTCAAAACATTCAATGTGTACAGGTAATTCAGCCAGGTGAAGATCAGTCTTGAGTTTATTGAGGATTTTCCTGAGGTCCTTCGATGTTTTATTTTCAAGTTGCAATAATTTTCTCTTTTTCAATTCCAGTTTAAAATAATTTACATTTTTTTCAGAAAGGTCCAATAGCTTTTTTTTATCACCGGCTTTCGGGATTGTTATCTTAAGGTCCTTATCGGGATAATTTATAGCAAAGGGTACTAATATTTCAGGAGAGTCGCTTTCAAATGTGTTGCGTAATTCCCTAATTGCGAAGGAAAGGATTTCTTCAGCCTTTTCCTCCAAGTGTTTTTGTAGCGTTATAGTTTTTGTCTGTACAATATATCCATTATTTACATGTAAATAATTTACATAAGCGATATCTCCCTCCTGGAGGATACTGAACACATCAAGAGACCCTGCCTTTTCATTTACTACAGAAGATTTTGCCTTATATTGCTGCAGTTGCTCAATCCTGTCCTTGTACATTCCAGCTTGTTCAAACTCCAGATTTGATGCATGTTCCTGCATTATTTTTCGATAGTGTTGTATAACAGATGTAAAATTCCCTTTCAGGATATGTATAAGCTGGCCTATGTCATTATTATAGTCGCTTGAAGTCTGTATGCCCTCGCAAGGGCCCTTGCAGTTTCCCAAATGATATTCCAGGCAAACCTTGAATTTTTTTTTAGCTATATTATTTTCGGAGAGGTTTAGTGAGCAGTTTCTTAAGTGAATGTTTTGTTTGATAAAATCCAAAAGTTCCCTGGCAACGCCGACAGAAGTATAAGGGCCATAATATTGGGAACCGTCATTGATTTTTTTTCTTGTGAAAAAAACCCTGGGAAAGGGTTCATTCTTTATCACGATATATGGATACGTCTTATCGTCCTTAAGGTTGATATTAAAAGGAGGGCGATGTTTCTTTATCAGGTTGTTCTCCAGCAGGAATGCGTCGGCTTCATCATCAACGATTGTAAATTCAATTGAATGTATTCTTTTTACAAGTTCCCTGGTTTTTCTGTTTTCATGATTTTTTACAAAATAAGAACTAACTCTCTTTCGCAGGTTTTTAGCCTTGCCGACATACAGCAATTCATTTTTTTTGTTAAAATACTTATATATCCCGGGCTGAGCAGGTATTGTATTTGATATGAAGGAAAATTCGTCAGCATTCATTCCCGTTAAGATTCAGGTAAAAAATGTGATATGTTTAATTAAAATTCCAGGTAAGTTGTTCTTCAGTAATTTTTGGGTTATGCCCATCATCGGTGACTGTAACAATTTTTGCCCATTTATCACTATCCCATGTTAACTGTTGGGTGATGTTTTTCTCCTTTGTTTTTCTAACAATATACACCTTTGTTACTTTGCCTGTTTCAGGATTTATATAAACGTCCCAATGCCGTAAAGATATACTGTCGGGGATCTTGGCAATAGGATCGTATGTAAATGTTATGGAATTAATAGAAAGGTCTTTAAATTTTGTTTCTTTAAAATAAGACAAAAGGTTTGTTTCTTTTATTTCGTTGTCAAAAAAAGGTTGCAGTATTGATCGTATTTCTTGGTGCTTGATCCAAACAGAATCAATACCGGCATCTGAAGTTTTTATATATAGAGGCGTAAGGGGCAAGGAATCTATTTCGTGTAATTGGCCTTTCAGATAAGAACTTACTGGAAAAAAAGATAGGTTATCGGAACCCGTATCTTGTGCATTGGCAGGTAAGTCAGGCTGGTTACTGGTGTTAGTATTAATATTGCAATTTAATAATATAAAAGACAGAATAAAGATTACCCCAAGATTTTTCATACTGCAAAATTAATAGTAAACGCTTTCAAAACAAAAAACCGCAGCAGGGTACGAAGCGGCGGTTTTTGAATAGAAATATCCTTTGCAGGACACTACCCCTATAAAACGTTAAAGCCGCCTGAATATTGTATGGGAATACAAGAACTATTTAATTTGCCTGCTTATGCCGATTTTAAGGCCATAGGTAGAAAGGTTTTCAATAATAGAATAATTTCTATTATAAGTCGAAAGCAACTGGTATCTGATTTGAGGGCCTAACTGCCAGGTCAGGCCGCTCATATTATAGCTTATAAAAGTTTCAAATCCTGCATTCAGGTTCCAATTGGAGATAGATGATGATCCCTGAACAAGATTATGTTGATCCGCGGATATCAAATATGCGTTGCCTCCCATCACCAATGTTGGCTGAATTGTTGCGCCAACATTAAACTTCAATCTCTCACTTCCCATCACTTTTAGTTCTACTCCTAAAGGCAAGGACAACTGATATGTCTGGTTGCTGTAATTGACCGGATTTGTTATGCCCGAAGTGGTAGGATAGGCAGATGATTGATCTATCAGATAAGATATTTCAGGGGTATTATCATTAATTGTCAGGGCAGAAGCCGTTGAGTGGAAATTCTTGATTCCCCCGACGTTATATTTTGTATAATTAAGCTGAAGACCGGTTGTAAGTTTCATGCTTTTTAACAAACTATACTGCATTGTAGCACCAACTTCAACTCCTATCGATGGTTTTTGATAAACAGCGTTGATATCTGTTAAGTTGGAGATGCCGGAAGCCGGAGGAATAATATCATTGAATTGATTGTTGCTTAATTTGCTGAAAACAACCGAAGGAGTAGCATATACCAGCCAACTGAATTTATTCTCAGTATTATCCTCTTTATCAGCCAATATTCCGGAACTGGCAATAAACCCTAAATTTTTTTCAATGTGTTTATCGTTTTTAAACGATGCAGTAATAATATCATTTGTGCCGGTTGCAGTAACGCTGTCATCATAATTGTCAGAAACTGTGTCAGAAAATTCGCTATTCTGCAAATGCGAATCCGGATTCAAAATATCTGCTACGGTAATAGCATTTCTTTCTTTAGCTCGGGAAATGTTTTTTTGTGTGGTTATATAATGTATATTCTCCTGTGCTATTACGAAATGAGAAACTGAATTGTCCTTTAATCCAGGTGTCAGCTTTGCAAATGCATAATTCTCAGGGGATGGATTATTATCATCTGTATTACTTATACTGATGATATGTGTATTGGCAAGTGTGGCCTTTGCAGAAGCAGCTTTGGCCGGGGAGGCATCAGTGTGTAAAGGCGGCTCAGGAGAATTTATATAGCCTAGTATAACCAAAGTGAACCCCAAAAAAATAGTCATTGTTACCGAAGGCCACTTTTTCCCGGGGTGGATATTATTATATATACTATGCCACACCCTTTGAGAAGGGTATAGTTTAAATTCATCCGTGACTTCCCTTAAGAATTTTTCAAAGTTTTCAATATCGAATTTTCCTTCCATATTCCCTAAATTCGCTTTGGTATACCCGGTAAGGCATACAGGCATTACATACCAATAACTTTTATAACTGATTTTCTTTGTTTGCTTTTTGACAAAATCCGTCTTTTTATTAGCACATCTTCCAACATGGCTTTTGCTCTTGTATATTGAGACCGGCTTGTACTTTCTTCAATCTCCAGCATATAGCCTATTTCTTTATGAGAATAGCCTTCAATAGCATAAAGATTCAGTACGGTACGGTATCCGATGGGAAGCATACGTATACATTCAACGACTTCTTTTGCCTGTAATAATGAATGTATCTTTTCATCTTCCGTGTACACTCCAACTGCATAAGAGATATCTACACAGTCTGAAAATTTCTTGTTCTTTTTAAGAATGTTGATGCAGGTATGTACAATAACTCTTCGTACCCAACCCTCTAAAGATCCTTCATTCCTGTATTGGTGTATTTGTGAAAAGACCTTTATGAAACCTTCCTGAAGCATATCTTCAGCATCTTCTCTGCTCTTGGCATACCGATAACATACGCCAAGCATTTTGGGACTAAAACGAGCGTATAAAGCATCCTGTGATACAGCATCTTTGCTAAGGCATCCGGCAAGCATTAGCTCTTCTGTCATATAGGTGATTTATGGTAGTATAAATATACGGATTTTTATATCAATCAAGCTTTTATTGATGGTAAAATCCATTTTTATAATATTTTATTTGTTCT
>CAZKPH010000144.1:0-6092 GCA_964554605.1 uncultured Ferruginibacter sp. | reverse complement strand
TTGCTTCCTGCATATATTTTTAAGAAAGTGCAAAGGTAAGCTAAAACTAAAAAGTCCATAATTCCAATTCGCCATACATGCAAAAAAGCGATAAATGATAATAATTTCTCTTTGTTGTTATCATTTGCTAACAATGCTAACAGGAAAAATTTATCAATCTCCGTAGCGGGTACCCGTATCGCCAAAATTCAGCGCCTGTTTCCATTCCAGTTCCATCGCGTTATCGAGCCGGATGGCATAAAGCAGGTCTTTAATGTTAACGGGGATCTTTACCACCGTCTTTTCGCCGTTGGCATTGGTGGTTTCCCTTTCAGAATAGATCTCGCCACGGATGATACGTGCCAATATGGTCCGCTTCTCCTCGGGATCGGCAATGCGCCCTTTGTACTGTTCCTTCAGCTCTTCTATAGCCTGCTGGCGTGCCTGCATCTGCCCTTTCTGTATGCGGGCGGCTATTTCGGGGTTGGCGAGCAGGCGACTGGCACAGGTACGTGCGGCATTGTTAGAACAATCGGGGTATGCGGCCTGGTAGGCGAGGCGGCGGTTGCCGTGGGCGATCATTTCGCTGATGAAGACCTGGTGCTTTTTCTGCAAGGCAGGCTTTACTGCGGCCTCATTGCCGGACGGATCTCCGGCCGTAGTAATGATAATTCGTGACATGGTTTATACTCATTTAAGGTTTATACTGCAAAGTTACGCAGGGTACGTGGCACTGCCAAAAAACGGACCATGCTGGTGTAGTTTTTTAATAGAAACTTTAATAAAATGCTTCTTATGCGATCCTTACTGATACTCAGCACCGGAATTATTGCCGCAGGCTTTGCCATCGCAGCCACAGGCAGTGGGCTGGATGTAACAAGTCCTGTATTTAACAACAACGGGATGATACCCCATAAATATTCCTGCGACGGGGATAATGTGAACCCACCCCTGAGCATTGAACATCTGCCGGTGGGCACTAAGACCGTAGCCCTGATCGTGCATGACCCGGATGCACCTGTGAAGGGTGGCTTTACGCACTGGGTGGCATGGAATATAAAACCGGGGCTGCTGATCACGGAAAATTATAAGGATGCAGAACAGGGATTGAACGGATCGGGCAAAAAAGGATATACCGGCATGTGCCCGCCATCAGGCACACATCACTATCATTTTATGGCGTATGCGCTGGATGTGACTTTAAATATTGACAAACGGACAGACAAGAAGTATTTAGAAAAAGCCATGCAGGGACATATACTGGCGCAGGGAGACCTGGTGGGGTTGTATAAGAAGTAACCTCCTCGTGTGCTTTTGCTGGTGTTGTTACATATAACCACCCGCCCCCCTCGTACCTGGGAGTACTCCTTCTGTGAACAGGAGGAGAGATTGTTTGGGGTGTGGTTGTTTTCACTTATTGTTAATTAAAACCCCCTCCCCCCTCGTACCTCGGGGTACTCCTCCTATAAACAGGAGGAGAGATTTTTTGGGGTGTGGTTATTTTCACTCGTTGTTACTTACGCCACCTCCCCCTATGAATAGGAGGAGAGATTTATATTTTGGAATGGTTATAAACAGGAGGAGCGTTTTTTAGTGTTCTTTAAAAACTGCCTGGATTTTTGATAAAACAATATTGATGTTGTTTAATACTTCCTTGTTCTCGAACCGGAGGACTTTATAGCCAAGCTCGTGAAGGCGGGCATCGCGGTCTGCGTCATTCGCTACATTCATTGCCTGTTGATGTATTTCTCCATCGAGTTCTATGATGAGTTTTTCGGAGGAGCAGTAGAAATCGACGATATAATTTTCGATGCTGTGCTGGCGGCTGAATTTGCGACCGGCGAATTTTTTATTTTTCAGGTAGCTCCACAAGGCTGCCTCTGCGTGTGTGGCATTGTTTCGCAATTCTTTTCGGACGTCTTTCAGGTAGTGGGCGTTGTGTATCCGGTCGTGGGACATGAAATGAAAGTAATAATTAGTTCTTGTATTGTTGCACATAACCACCTCCCCCTCGTTTCACTTGGGTACTCCTCCCGCCATTTATTGATGATTTATTTATTGGAATGGCTATGAATAGGAGGAGAGATTGTTTGGGTGGTGTGTGTTCTCATTGTTACTTATAACCACCTCCCCCTCGTTTCACTCGGGTACTCTTCCTATAAATAGGAGGAGAGATTTATATTTTGGAATGGTTATAAACAGGAGGAGATATTCATTTATTGGGATGGAGATAGAGGAGCGATTACTTTTTGATTTTTGATCTATTTCTCTTTTACCAATTTTAGAAATTCGCGGATGAGGCGCCAGGTGCTGATGATAAAACCTACCCAGGCAAAAAGAATTACAGTTGTAACTTTTGATAAGTTTTTGAAAGCGTTACCATAAAAAACTTTCAAAGAAGGTTCGTTGTAAGAGGTATGATTTTGGGCTATTGAGAAATGGAAGTAGGCAAACGAAATAAAGATCAATATCGACAGAAAGCGTGTCCACCAGTTATTGATCTTACCACCGGAAAGAAATGGAATAGAAATAAAATACAGGAATGAACAAGCGTCTACAAAAAGTAGCGTAAGGAATAGCATTATAGCATCTCCGAAGCTATCGCTGTTTAGAGGGTCTGCATGGGTGGGGAGGCTGCATAGGAGGAGTAATATTGTAGCGTAAAGGAATTTAGGTTTGGTGGGCATGAGTGAATTCGTATTAATTTGTTCCAAAAATTAATTAAACCTTTTTTAGTTTGGTTGCTTTACCTTGTTTGCTTTTCCAGTCGAAACGTTGCTTGTTTTTTTCATCTAATGTCCTTGTAAGAATATCCATATGCCTCTTAAGCTGTCTTTTAATTGATCTGGAATCCATACCCTCTTTCCACTCGCCAGCACTATTTTTATATTGAGGTTGGGCAGCGTTGTAAGCATAAGTCAAAAAATTTCTTTCACCGATATGTGTATATCTTCTGAAAAGCTGCTCCTTGCTAATAATATCTGATTGACTTTTTGAGCTATATCCCATTCCGATTGTCTTCTCAATACGATTTTTCATTTTACGATAAAACCTTGAGAGACTCGAAGATCTAATTAAAATATTTTTACCGTTATATTCAAAACCAAGATATTGTAACGGTTTATAATATTTCTTACCCAACATTAAAAATTCGTTTTCCGCACTATCATCGTTTATCTTCTTTCTATTGAAAGATCGTATTTGTCCTTTAGGGTCTTTTTTAAATTCTATTAATTCAATTTTCTTTTCTTGAATCGGCAGCCTACATTGTTCGCCTTCAAGTGTACTCATTACAAATCTTTGCAATTCTGTAGCCTTTTCGGTGTCGCAAACAATCAAGATGTCGTCACAATATCTTCTATATAGAAAGCCTTCATCCATCGCCTTTTCATGTAATTCTTTATCAAAATCTAAAAGGTAAATGTTAGACAGCAAGGCACTCATTGAAGAACCTTGAGGAATACCAATTTTTCTTGCATATTTTGAAACAACCTCATTTTTTACAATCAATTGATCCTTCCTTAACGTTGTAAACTTGGCGTTTTCGGTATCACCAGGAATAAAATCTAATAGCATTTTTGGCGATGCGATTTGAAATTCTTTATCTATATCAATATTATACTTTTTAAGTATGCTGTTGCTGCTAACATAGGAGTATTTAGTTAAGATTCTATACAGCCTATACTGATCTTCCGGCAATTCTGAACCTATCACTTTACACCATTTGTCTTTTAAAATTAAATGATCAATGTTGTCAAAATACCCCTTAATGTCTAATGCTATTGCAGTGCACTCGCCCTTTTTCTTGATATAACGAAATACCTCTTTGGAAAACTGAATATTACATTTACCCAAATCGGAGCGATAGGCAAGTACGGAATCAGCAAAACCGCCAGACTTAATATAAGACTCATATATTTTGTTAAGGCCAAAAGCGTAAAAACCTAATATCAGACTATCTATATGAGAAGCAAAGCTTATCGGGCGAATTTTGCTTTCTAAAATATACTCACCTTCAGCTTCTTGATATCTAAATCTGGGAGTTTTTAATAAAATTTTTATAAATGGGTCAAAAGCCCAATATGCCTTCCTTTGAAATCGTCGATCGAAAATAAATAGCCTCGCCGCTAATATCTGTTGAAGTCTTTCTTTTTGCTCCGGGAACCAGAACCGGCGATCAAAATGCAAATACCTTTTTTTAAGATATATACGCTTACCATCCTTTATGATATAGTTTTCTTCTTCCTTAGCAGACCACTCCTGCCATAGTTCTTCTGTATACATGATTTATTGGGACATTAGCCGAAAGCATTCTAACAGCTGTAACTTTCGGCTAATGGCGGTATACGCTAGAGCTCGGATCTACCCCGGTCCTTTGAAATATACATTTCTCGCTCTATCCACAGTGGCCAATCACACTGATTTGCGTGTGGCACTACTTGCAGTTATTTTAAAAACCACATACTTAGGATTACCGCTGTACAGTCGCTGCTACAGTTTTGTTTGCCCTAAGACTTACTTAGATTTTCATCTTTTCAGGTATATCTAATTCGGTAAGAATTAGTGGGGAATTTAAACATAAATAGTATGTCAGTTGTCAGAATAGTCTTAAACTTAACTCCTCTGTTACTGCTCCTTGTCGCTATAGCTACAGGAGTTGTAACCTTCTCCATGCCGCTGCTGGCAGGATGTTTGGCAGTCTCAGAATTCCTTTGTAACTTAAACACTACACCATCGGCCTTACGCCTCAGCAAAAAATTCTACAACATATTGTGTGCCAAAATTTAACAAATGACATTCTGTCCAACTGTTTATTATCTTATTAACCAAAAAGATAAAATATGTGTCAGGTTTTCTTTATATTTATTTGATATGCAATATTGACTGAAATTATTATACCGTTCTCAATGCGGATAGTTTATCAATATGTTGCTCTACCAGTTTTTCGGGTTGATAGCGGCTGAATTCGGCAGAGAGCTTTTCTATGTTTTGGGTGTAGGTTTTATCACTTAATATACGTTCTACTGCTTTCTTTATTTTGATGGGGCGCGGGCGTTCGGTACGCAGGTTGATGCCCAGTTTGAAATAGCCTACGCGCGCACATATCTCGTTCTTGCCTTCGTGAATGCCGGCTACTACCATTGGCAGCAGGTTGTTGATGCTGAGCATAGCGCTGCCAAAACCGCCATTGGATACAAATACATCTGCATGCGGCATGATGTCGTTGAACGGGATGAAGTCTTCGATCACTATGTTATCATAAGATGCAAAGCGTTGTCTTAATGCTTCTGTTTCGGAGCCTGCGGTACACGCCACTACCAAGGAGTTGCTGTTCTTAAAAGCTTCCAGGGTAGGCACGATGAGCTTGGTAACATCGCGCTCGAAGGTACCTTGTGATACCAGTATCACCTGCGGATATTTATTGAGCTTATCGTGAAAATTGATACGGTATGGTTTGCCGGACTGATAAGGCAATAAGGGCCCGATGAAATGTATATTGCTGCTGATGTGGCTGCGCTTATACTCGAACCCCGGTGTGCCGCTTTGCAGGTATAGCGTAGAGCGTTCTATCTGCACATCGAAAATGTTTTTATCGCCCGTAACAATACCATACTGGTTGTGGTAATGATGCATGAGGGCAGTAGGTTTTTTGAGCAAAACATTATTAGCTACATAGCGAAGGAACGCATGGAAGCCACGGCCAATAAATGTTTTGGCGGGTGTAAGGCCCATGATAGGCGGCGCTAATTCCTTAGAAGTTTCGTTCAGCGGCAGTATGCCGATGGTGACTGTGTGTTTCTTCAGCTTCTCCTTTACAAAGGTGATACCTGTAAATGCATTGTCGGCAATGAGTATATCGAAATCGAAGCTGCGGTTGATGTCTTTGATATCTTCGAAGAACTCTGCACCACGCTCTATGAAATAAGTGCAGATATCGAACACCACTTTCTTCACATGGTTCTTTATCTGTTTGCGCTGCGGAAACACTTCATCTATATTATCTACCGTTACCTCTTTTGCTTTGCTGAATACATAATAAGGGATACCCAGCTTCTCGACTTTGGCGGCATAGCTGGGGCCGGTGTACCATCGCACATCATGGCCGGCTTGTT
>CAZKPH010000143.1:0-6113 GCA_964554605.1 uncultured Ferruginibacter sp. | reverse complement strand
CCAGAAGCAGATGCGGCATCGCCGGCGCCAAAGGAACCGATAAGTACATTGCGTAATGAACGGTTCATGGCTTTGCACATCAATATTGTAAGAAGCGTACCAGCAGCGCCTACCAGGATACCACCGGTTAGCATTACTTTATTATCGTACAGGAACCCGCCGCAGGCAGCAGCAACACCTGTAAAAGAGTTCAATAAGGAAATTACAACCGGCATATCTGCCCCACCGATTGGCATTACGAACATGATCCCATATACTAATGCCAAAGCCAGTACAACATACAACAGCATTCCGTGAGAGGGGTCGAGTATAAGCATTACACCTGTAATGATGGCAACGATGAGTACGATAATATTGAGAATATTTTGCCCGGGAAAACTGAAATCTTTTACTCTTCCGTTTAGCTTTCCCCAGGCAATGATACTGCCTGCAAAAGATACGGATCCGATCAGCAGGCCTAAAAAGATAATAAGCACTTTGGCGGTATGCCCTTCAGCAATACCAGAATTTGCAATTTCGTGAGAGAGATGATTGAATTCTACCAGGGATATCAATGCTGCACAAGCGCCACCCATACCATTGAAAAGGCTCACCATTTCGGGCATGGCAGTCATTTTTACTTTTTTGGCGGCTAATGCGCCAATGACACCTCCGATAAGAAGGCCGGCAAATATCCAAAGGTGATTATGAAGTTTTTCACCCTCATTTTCATATAAAAATATAGTACCCAGAATAGCTAAACTCATACCGAATGCGGCTACAAGGTTCCCTTTACGGGCTGTAGCCGGATTGGACAGCATTTTAAGTCCTACGATAAATGTAACGGATCCTATAAGATAACAGATGGTTAAAAGATTAATACCCATATTTTATATATTCTAAACTTTATACAAAACGCTCAAATGGCCTATGGCAAAAAAGCCCGAGCTTATTTTTTCTTTTTAAACATTTCCAGCATCCTGTCTGTAACAACAAAACCACCTACCACATTAAGTGTACCGAGTATTACTGCCAGGAACCCGAGTACCAGTGCCAGATAGTTATCCGTCTGTGCCTGCCCCATAACAATGATAGCGCCGATGATAACTACTCCGTGTATAGCATTGGCCCCGCTCATAAGCGGCGTATGCAAAACACTGGGTACACGCCCTATCACTTCCACCCCCACAAATATCATAAGGATAACTATGTACACAATCTGCTGATTATCCGATATCCATTGAAGCATATTTTCCATGATTATGAATTAAATAAAAACTATACAATTAAACTTTTTACTCTGTCATTGGTAATCTCGCCATTATGAACTATACAAGTACCTTTTACAAGGTCGTCTTCAAAGTTCAGGTTTAGTGCCCCTTCTTTGTCAACTACCAACTGAAGGAAATTCAGGATATTTTTTCCGTAAAGCTTACTGGCATCACTGGGCATGGTGCCAGGTAATTTGGAATTGCCGATAATACTTACGCCTTTGTGAACAACTGTTTCATCGTTGCGTGTAAGTTCCGTATTGCCACCCGTTGCCGCAGCTATATCTATAATAACGCTTCCATTTCTCATGGCTTCAATCATAGAAGTTGTGATCAGTACCGGAGCCTTCCTGCCGGGTATCTGAGCTGTCGTAATCACTATGTCGGCTTTGGCAACACTCTCAGCAATTTTTGCCTTTTGGCGTTGCATAAATTCTTCCGATTGTTCTACCGCATAGCCACCAGCTTTGCTGGCATCGGCAGCTCCTTCCACTTCTACAAATTTGGCGCCGAGGCTCATCACTTCTTCTTTCACCGCAGGCCGCGTATCGAATACTTCTATAACTGCTCCCAGCCGCTTTCCGGTAGCAATAGCCTGTAATCCCGCTACGCCTGCTCCCAATATCAACATTTTTGCAGGAGCAATACTGCCGGCTGCTGTCATAAACATCGGGAAATAACGCGGGTAAACATTTGCAGCAGTAAGGACAGCTTTATACCCGGCTATATTAGCCTGGCTGCTCAGTACATCCATGCTTTGTGCACGGGTAGTACGTGGTATCATATCAATACTGAAAACCGTGGTTCCTTTTGCTGCCCATTCTTTCATCAGTGAATAATTAAAAAGGGGTTGATAAACCCCTAAAATAATTTTCGATGCTGCAGAATCAATATCTTCTTTTGAAAGCGGATTGACAGATAAAATAATATCGGCCTGCCTGATTACCTCGTCTCTTGATGCAATCCTTGCTCCGGCTTCCTGGTATTTATCGTCATTTGCAGAAGCGCTAATACCGGCATTACTCTCAATGATTGCATCAACTTTCCATTTTTTTAAGGTTGCTAAATGCTCGGGGAGCAGTGAAACACGTGTTTCGAAGGATGGTTCTTTTAAAACGCCTATAGTCATATCGAATTCATTTGCGTGCCGCGAAGGTACTAAAAAATTAATAGCGCAAAACGAAATGTTGCTTTTCTTTAATCCCGGGGTTTATGCAAACGATTCCAATAAAAAAAAGATCGATGGTCAATGTAACAACATCATGTTGCCGGATAATATGCCAGGCTTCCTCCATGCCGCTGCTCCAATGTATGTCATCAAAAACGAATAAGGTATCCGGGCCTGCGTGTGCAAGAAGTTGCAAAAAATAATCTACCGTAGGTTCTTTGCGGTGGTTCCCATCTATAAATACCAGTCCAATCTTATCCAATTCTGGCAACAGAAGTGGCAGTGTCCGGTTAAAATCGCCTTCTGTAAGCGCTATGTTTGCAATCCCCGCCCGAATAAAATTTTCCCTTGCAATAGCAGCTATTGCCGGCGAGCCTTCACATGTATACACTGTGGCGGAAGGATTGCCTGATGCGAGATACCCAGCGGTAACGCCCAGCGAAGTCCCTAATTCCAGAATCGTTGATGGCTGATAATGCCGTACCATACGAAAGAGTAATTGAGCATATTTGGCAGGTTTCAGAGAGGAAGCAGCGATATCCTTTACTACCCGTCTGCGGGATGATATTACGGCAGAACCAGCGCCGAAATCTTCTACGTCTATTTCATTTTTATCGGACAACATTTGCCGGCGTATTTTTTCTAACCGGCCATAGCAGGAATACTTGTTTGTGTCATTCAGTACTGCCGTGATAAAATCGAATACAAAGGGGGAATGAATCCCGTGCCCTTTGCCACTTGAAGCGGTTAATAAATAGCGGAAGTATTTTTGTGCCGACTGTAAAGGACTGAACACAGGAAACGGTTATTAATGTTTAAAAAGAATATTTTCGCTGCCATTTCTGAAAGGAAAATCCAAATACGTTCTTTTCATCAGCAGCTCTGTCTTCTGCAGATATCAGCTCCCAGTTGTCGTCAGTGATTCCGGGAAAATAAGTATCCCCTTCCACTACTGCGTGTACCCTTGTAAGATATATCCGGTTTGCTTTGTCAAAAACCTGGCGGTATATTTCCCCGCCACCAATAATGAAACACTCTTTGCAATTGGTAGCTGAGGCTATTTTCAATGCTTCCGGAATGCCCGCGGCAACAAATACATTTTCTGCTGCCCACGCCTGCTGCCGTGTGACAACAATATTAATGCGGCCAGGCAAGGCCTTTCCCATGCTTTCATAGGTTTTTCTGCCCATAATTACCGGCATACCCCATGTTGTATTCTTAAAGAACTTCATATCTTCGGGCAGATGCCATAGCAATTGATTATCCCTGCCAATGACATTATTTTCGGAAGCCGCTACTATTATTGAAACAATCATTTTCGGTTCTAATAATGAATTAAAAAGTATTTAATTGCTTTAAGCATTACGAACTGCTTAGGCCGCAATTGATTAGTTAACATGCGGCATATCCATCAACCCTATACGGCTACAGGGGCCTTAATTCCGGGGTGGCACTGATAATCCTGCAATTCAAAATCCTCATATTTAAAATCAAAAATATCTTTTATATCCGCATTAATTTTCATTTTTGGCAGGGGATAAGGACTCCTTCCCAACTGTAGCTTTACCTGGTCGAAATGATTGCTGTAAATATGCACATCCCCAAAAGAATGTACAAACTCACCGGGCTGCAATCCACACACCTGGGCTACCATCATTGTCAGTAAAGCATAAGATGCGATATTGAACGGCACACCTAAAAACACATCTGCACTCCGCTGATACAACTGGCAACTCAACCTTCCTTCCGCCACATAGAATTGAAAAAGGCAATGGCAAGGCATAAGCTTCATTTTGGGCAGGTCTGCCACATTCCATGCGCTGATAATCATCCTGCGGCTGTCGGGATTATTTTTTATCAGGTTTATTACATCTTTCACCTGGTCGATCACCACACCATCTGCTCCTTCCCAACTACGCCATTGTTTGCCATATACGGGGCCAAGGCCGCCATTTTCATCAGCCCATTCATCCCATATACTTACACCCTTTTCTTTCAAGTACGCAATATTGGTATCTCCTTTCAGGAACCACAACAATTCGTAAATAATACTTTTTAAATGGCATTTTTTGGTAGTTACAAGCGGGAAACCATTTTCCAGGTCGAAGCGCATCTGATAGCCGAAAACACTACGGGTACCAATGCCGGTACGGTCGCTTTTATCTGTTCCGTTATCCAGAATATGTTGTAATAGCTGTAAGTACTGTTGCATGAGTGCAAAGTAATATAAAAGTTAACAGGCAGGATTAAAAGTTATTCAGGTTTTCGTGTCTTTCCCTCAAATTTGCATTATGGAAATAACTATACGAAATGCAGTAAAAGAAGACTGCCCCAGAATGATGGAACTGGTAAGGGAACTTGCCCTATATGAAAAAGCCCCGCAAGAGGTAACGGTGGATTTTGGCCACTTTGTAGAAAGTGGGTTTGGCCCCAATCCGGTATGGTGGGCACTTGTAGCCGAAGCAGACGGGCATGTGGCTGGTTTTGCCCTCTATTATATCCGTTACTCCACATGGAAAGGGCAGCGAATGTTCCTGGAAGATATCCTGGTAACCGAAAAAATGCGTGGCAACGGAATCGGCAAAATGCTCTTCGACAGGCTCGCCGAGGAGGCCAGACAAAAAAAACTCAACGGCATTACCTGGCAGGTTCTTAGCTGGAATGAACCCGCAATTAATTTTTATAAGAAACTGGGCGATGTCAGTTTCGACAACGAATGGATCAACTGCGCTTTACTACCTCGTTGATTTTTTGTAAAAATTTTATTGTTATAACAATAAATATTTGTGAAAATCAAGCTGCGCAAACGTTTCCGAATGTGTTACTTACACATATACATTCCACAATTCCACACCAATCAATTATATTTGTCAAATAATCAAATAAAATATGAGTAAAATAAAAGTAGCCAACCCCGTTGTAGAATTAGACGGCGACGAAATGACAAGAATCATTTGGAAATTCATCAAAGACAAACTGATCCTGCCATATCTTGATGTACCTATCCAGTACTATGACCTGGGAATAGAAAGCCGCGACAATACCAACGACCAGGTTACCACCGATGCCGCCAATGCTATCAAAGCCTGCGGCGTGGGTATCAAATGTGCCACTATTACTCCCGATGAAGCGAGGGTAAAAGAATTCAGCCTGAAACAAATGTGGAAATCGCCAAACGGCACCATCCGCAATATTCTTGATGGTACCGTATTCAGGGAGCCCATTGTTATAAAAAACGTGCCACGCCTTGTTACCAACTGGACCGCACCAATCATTGTAGGGCGCCATGCTTTTGGCGACCAGTACCGGGCCACCGACACCGTTATCAAAGGAAAGGGAAAACTCACAATGACTTTCACACCGGAAGATGGCGGTACACCGCAGGTGTTTGAAGTATATAACTATAAAGGAGACGGCGTGGCCATGACCATGTACAATACGGACGAAAGCATCTATGGTTTTGCACGCAGTTGCTTCAATATTGCTCTCAGTAAAAAATGGCCGCTATACCTGTCTACCAAAAACACGATCCTTAAAAAATACGATGGCCGCTTCAAAGATATTTTTGAAGAAGTATACCAAAACGAATTTAAAACACAGTTCGATGCCGCCGGTATTGTATACGAGCACCGACTGATTGACGATATGGTAGCCAGCGCCCTGAAATGGAATGGTAACTTTGTATGGGCCTGTAA
>CAZKPH010000142.1:0-6122 GCA_964554605.1 uncultured Ferruginibacter sp. | reverse complement strand
CATACTTTCCAGAATGATAGGATTATCTTCATTACAGAGTGTATCGCCTGTTTTAATATCTTTAAACCCAACCGCAGCACCTATATCACCCGCTTCAATACAATCAATAGGGTTTTGCTTGTTTGCATGCATCTGCATGATACGGCTAATACGTTCTTTTTTACCAGTACGAGTATTTAAAACATAAGAGCCGGAATCCAGATGGCCGCTATAAGCCCTAAAAAATGCCAAACGGCCAACGAAAGGATCTGTCATGATTTTGAATGCTAAAGCGCTGAAAGGCTCCTTAGCATCGGGCTTGCGAATCAGTTCCTCGCCTGTATCAGGATTGGTACCTTTAATCGCATCAATATCAAGCGGGCTGGGCAAATAACGGACAATAGCATCCAAAGCCGTCTGTACGCCCTTATTTTTGAATGAAGAACCGCACATCATTGGAATAATAGAAATGTCTATAACCGCTTTGCGGATTGCCTCATGCATTTCCGATTCGGTAATGCTATTGGGGTCTTCAAAGAATTTTTCCAGTAATTTATCGTCATATTCTGCAACAGCTTCTACCAGGTGCTGCCGCCATTCATTTACGTCATCAACCATATCTTCCGGGATTGGTACTTCCTGGTAGGTCATTCCCTGAGTTGAATCGTCCCAAATAATTCCTTTCATTGTGATCAGATCAACCACACCTTTAAAATTATCTTCAGCGCCGATGGGCAATTGCAGCGGAACTGCCTTTGCCCCCAACATTTCTTTCACCTGTTTAACAACATTTAAGAAATCGGCTCCGGAACGGTCCATTTTATTCACAAAGCCGATACGTGGTACTTTGTAACGATTGGCCTGGCGCCAAACGGTTTCTGACTGAGGCTCTACGCCCGAAACAGCACAAAAAAGCGCCAGTAACCCATCAAGTACACGTAGCGACCGCTCTACCTCCACGGTAAAGTCCACGTGGCCGGGCGTATCAATGATATTAAACTTATATTGCTTGGTTTCCGGAGTCTTTTTGCCCTGAACTGTCGGAAAATTCCAGAAACAAGTGGTAGCAGCAGAAGTAATGGTAATACCCCTTTCCTGCTCCTGAGCCATCCAGTCCATGGTGGCAGCACCTTCGTGTACCTCTCCAATCTTATGATTTACACCGGTATAATAGAGGATACGTTCCGTAGTGGTGGTTTTACCGGCATCAATATGAGCGGCTATACCAAAATTGCGTTGATAACGTAAATCAGCCATGTTTTTTTGTTTTGCCCCGTTTCTTTTCGAAAAAGGAAATTTTTATGTTTTTGTAAATATTTGTAATGATATCAGAAATGTATACCCTTTAGAGGCGCCCGTTTTCAGGGGGTTGGTATTGCTGTATGTATAACTATTACTCTCATAATCCGCCTAACCGGATACCTATACTGAATTGATTTTTACTATTACTGTATCTTTAGGCGGCGCAAAGGTAAGCGGTTTTTTTTGAATTGCAAAACAGGCCGGAACTTTAAAACACCGGCCTACAATACTGAGAAACTTCTTTTCTTTGGTTCTTTTTGTTAAATCCAAATATTATGATTCTAAATCATTTAGATTTGAACGAGATTACTAACCCATTGTAACCCATGAACATTAAGAGAAGAAAAGCAACACATTTTTTTATATCCACATTTCTCATTATTGTAAGTGCATTATCTTTCGCCCTTCGGGCAAATGCCCAAACATCAGTACAATCAGGCAGTCCGGCTATAAAAGAATATTCGAAACCTGCTAAATTCGGCTTTATAAAACATCTTCCGGATGATTTTGCCAAAATCGGTATATCTCCTTTCCGGAAAAGAAATCTGAAAGGGCTTTCACTCGTTGCAGCCTCAACCGCCGTTCTTCTGTGGCAAGACCAGAATTTACTTGATGGCGCCAAACAACTTGGAAAAAATCTTCACCTGGACCCGGCAACAGATTATTGTATTTTGGTACATGCCGGTAATACAAAAGTCATCAAAACGCCCAAAAACCTCAATACAACACTGTATCAACTTGGAGAAGGCGGCTCTAGTATGCTTGTTGCAGGAGGCTTGTTTATTTATGGAAAATTGAAAAAAGATAACAGAGCCTTGCAAACCGCCAGTGATATTACTGAAACATTTATTTCAATGGGGATAACAACCCAACTTCTAAAAAGATCTTTTGGAAGACAAAGCCCGTTTATGTCCACTTGTTCAGGCGGGGCATGGCGCCCATTTCCGGCACTTAAAGATTATCAGCAAAACACATCAAATTTTGATGCATTCCCGTCAGGGCACCTGGCTACCATGATGGCTACTGTCACTGTTCTCGCAAGCAACTATCCTGAAAAAAAATGGATAAAACCACTCGGCTATTCGCTGATAGGCCTTACCGGCTTTGCTATGATGAACACGGAAGTACACTGGGCCGGAGACTATCCGCTGGCGCTCGCACTTGGCTATACCGCAGGAAAAATTACTGTAAACCGCCATAAGTGTAAAAAAATTGCCACCACACCCTCTATTGAATAAACAAAGGCTTCACCAAATAACAACTTTCTCCCTTTTAACTAATATTATTGAATTGTTAAAAAATTAATCAAATGATTAAAATATTTGTTTAAATCATTCGTTTAACATTACCTTTGCCTCAAGAAATTATTTCCATGGTAAAAAAAATTAAAGGAAAAGACCAGGATTTATCTACTCAGGACAAAATATTAGAAGCTGCCCGTGATGTTTTCACGCAGAAAGGATTTGCCGCCACCCGGACAAGAGACATAGCAGAAACAGCCGGCATCAACCTGGCCTTATTGAACTACTACTACAGAAGCAAGGAAAAACTGTTTCAACAAGTAATGGAAGAAAAAAGGAATGAGTTATTTGGCCAGATCGACCCTATTTGCAATGACCCGGACACTACATTGGAAAGAAAAATAGAACTGATTGTCAACAGTTATATTACCATGCTAAGAAAGAATCCTGACCTCCCTATTTTTGTTTTGAGTGAGATACAGAAAAACCCTGGCGCATTCCACAGAAAAGTTCCGCTTAAGAATTTTGTTCTTAAATCCAGCCTGGCAACACAACTCAAAGAAAGAAGAATGACCATACATCCGATAAACATGGTTTGGAATATATTAGGGTTAACCGTTTTCCCATTTATTTCCCGTCCCGTATTAATGGCATCGGGTGTAATCAATGAACAAATATTTGATACCCTTATTGAAGAAAGAAAGAAGATGCTTCCCATATGGATAATATCCATGCTAAAGAACAATAACCGCTAATAAAAATTTTTTTATGAATGCCAAAATAAAAAGAATCATTAATACTTTTTCAATATCACTTGTGGTAATGCCGCAATTATTAATTGCTCAAAACTCCCTGACTTTAAAGGAGTGTTATGAACTGGCTACGCAAAACTACCCTCTGATCAAACAAAAAGACCTCATCAGTAAATCGAACGAATATACACTTGACAATATTCAGAAAGGAGTACTGCCGCAGGTTAACTTTAGCGGGCAAGCTACTTACCAGTCCGATGTTACTTCCATATCAATCCCCATCCCGGGTTTTTCGATCCAGACTCCTTCAAAGGGACAGTATAAAATTTATGGCGAGGTAAGCCAGTCGATAACAGACTTATATACTGTGAAGCAACAGAAAGAATTACAAAATGCAAATAGCCGCATCCAGCAACAAAATGTGGAAGTAGAACTTTTTAAGATCAAAGACAGGGTCAACCAGCTTTTTTTCGGGATACTCCTTATAGATGAACAAATCAAACTAAATGATTTGGTAAATAATGACCTTGAAACCGGTATTAATAAAGTAACGGCTGCCATCAAAAACGGAGTTGATTATAAGACCAGCCTGGATAAACTTAAAGCTGAAGTTATAAAAAATAATCAGCGGGAGATCGAGTTGAGATCACAACGCAAAGCCTATACAGACATGCTTGGTTATTTTATCAATAAAAATGTTAACGAACATACATCGCTTGTAAAGCCCGAGCTACTGGTTCCTATCATGAGTGTCAACAGGCCTGAGCTGAAAGTATTCGATTACAAAAACCTTACTTACAACATCCAAAAAAAGATTATTCAAAACCGTAATATTCCCAAGTTGAGTGTTTTCTTCCAGGGGGGAGCAGGAAAGCCTTCGCCATTAAATATGATCTCTACCGATTTCAAGCCATATTATATTGGCGGGCTGAGGCTGAATTGGTCTATCATGAATTTTTATACACAGAAAAAGGAAAAAGCGTTGCTGGATATAGATAAAAGCAATAATGATATACAACGTGATGTTTTTTTGTTCAACACAAACCTGCAAATAAAACAACAGGACAATGAACTTACTAAACTCAGAAAATTAATCCAGACCGATGATGAACTAGTTGATTTACGTTACTCAGTAAAAAGTACTTCGAAAGTCCAACTTGAGAACGGTATTATAACCTCCAATGATTATATTAAGGAAGTAAATGCTGAAGACCAGGCAAGGCAAAATAAACTCCTACACGAGATACAGTTGTTAACAGCGGAGTACAACCTCCAGAATACAACCGGCAATTAAAATATTTCAAACGCATTAAACGTAAATAAAGAATATGAAAAAGACTGTATATTTTTTGGCATCTATAATTTTACTGGCAATAACATCCTGCCGCAATAGCTTTAAATCGGATGCCTCCGGCACATTTGAGGCAGATGAAGTGATAGTTTCTTCCGAACAAACGGGAAAACTTCTTTCATTCCCTGTGTCAGAAGGAGACACCCTCGCCAAGAACGACATAGTAGGCCAGATAGACGTAACTACAGATAAACTAAAAGCTGCTCAGATCGAAGCCAGTATTAATGCATTGCAACAAAAGACCAATAACCCTGAAGAACAGGTATTTTTCTTTAAAAGGCAACTTATGGTACAACAAGCGCAACTGGCACAGCAATTAAGGGAGAAAAACAGGATAGAAAACCTCCTCAAAGCAGATGCAGCTACACAAAAGCAATTGGATGACATTAATGCGGCAATCGACCAGTTACAGAAACAGATCGCCGTTACCCAACAACAAATGCAACTCAATGTTTCCAATGTCAATACACAGAACAGGAGTATACTGAGTGAAAAAGACCCTTTGCAGAAGTCTGTTGCACAAGTACAAAACCAAATTAGCAAAGGTGCAATCATTTGCCCTATTACAGGTACGGTTTTGACAAAGTATGCTTATGAAGGAGAAATGACAAGTATTGGGAAAGCATTATTTAAGATTGCAAACCTTGATACCATAACACTTCGTGTATATATTTCAGGAACACAATTGCCTCAGGTAAAATTGGGACAACCCGTCAAAGTATTGATCGACAACGGGGACAAGGATTTCAAAGAATACACCGGAAAGATAAGCTGGATCTCTTCCAAAGCAGAATTCACGCCCAAAACCATACAAACAAAAGATGAAAGGGCTAACCTCGTTTATGCTGTAAAAGTAAGGGTTAAAAATGACGGATACCTGAAAATAGGCATGTATGGGGAAGTAAAATTTGATATATCAAAATAAAAAACAATAACGGCAAAAAAGTAGTAAATGTCTTCGATAGTCTTAAAAGAGCTCAAAAAAATCTACGGGAAAGAAGAGGCCGTGGCAGTTGACAATATATCCTTTTGCGTTGAAAAAGGAGAAATATTCGGGCTTATTGGACCTGATGGCGCCGGTAAATCTTCAATATTCCGTATGCTCACAACTTTATTAAAACCCGATGGAGGCAGCGCCACCGTAAACGGTTTGGATATCGTAAAAGACTATAAGGAAATCCGGAATTGTATTGGATATATGCCCGGTAAATTTTCTCTTTATCAGGATCTGACGGTTGAAGAGAACCTGAGTTTCTTTGCTACTGTTTTTAATACTACAATAGAAAAGAATTATCACCTGATAAAGGATATCTACATACAAATTGAACCCTTTAAAAACAGAAGGGCTGGCAAACTAAGTGGTGGAATGAAACAAAAATTGGCTTTATGTTGTGCACTCATTCATAAACCAGATGTGCTTTTTCTCGATGAACCTACAACAGGCGTAGATGTAGTATCGCGGAAAGAATTTTGGGATATGTTAAAAAACCTTAAACA